>NZ_JAVJTO010000087.1:0-14948 GCF_040220235.1 Coleofasciculus sp. B1-GNL1-01 | reverse complement strand
ATTGTGAGCCGTAGATAGACATAACTGAAAACCTTACCAGCATAGGTTTTCGACCTTAAATTGACACCAATGAAGCCTTGCGCCCGGTTTAACGATAAATCTATTCCACAATTTTAGCTTCAGTCATCAACACCTGAACTCCAGCGACTACAATCAACTTTCTCTTCAGGATCAGGTGACGAGTTTAATTCTGCACGAAAATTATCACTATAATTTGCTTCTTGCCAATCACAAGTAACTTTGACTTGAGCCGGAGTTAGGTAAGCTCCCCTGAGGTAGGCTCCCCTGAGGTAGGCTCCCCTGAGGTAGGCTCTCCTGAGGTCGGCTCCACTGAGGTCGGCTTCCCAGAGGTCGGCTCCACTGAGGTTGGTTGCAATGAGGTAGGCTCCCCTGAGGTAGGCTACCTGGAGGTCGGCTCCACTGAGGTCAGCTAATGTGAGGTTGGTTGCAATGAGGTAGGCTCCCCTGAGGTAGGCTTCCTGGAGATCGGCGTCCCAGAGGTTGGCTCCACTGAGGTCGGCTCCACTGAGGTCGGCTTCCCTGAGGACTGCTCCACTGAGGTCGGCTTCCCTGAGGACTGCTCCACTGAGGACTGCTCCACTGAGGTCGGCTTCCTGGAGGTTGGCTTCCTGAAGGTTGGCTCCACCGAGATAGGCTTCCTGGAGGTTGGCTCCACCGAGATGGGCTTCCTGGAGGTCGGCGTTCTGGAGGTAGGCTCTGCTGAGGTTGGCTCCCCTGAGGTCGGCTTCCCTGAGGTCGGCTCCTTGAAGTAAACCACCGTTAAAAGTATCACGGAGCCAAGATAGTTTTTTAACAGCCTCAATTCTTTCTTGTCTTGCTTGACGGGACTCCGAACCTTTAGTTTCCATAAGGACTTCCCGGTATATTTTGATTGTTCTCTCTCTATAAATACCAATACCGACAAACCCCGTCCCAATCAAAGGAATAATCAGAACACCAACTATAATTTTGACTCGATTAATCTGTTTCCGTCTAACACTCGTCCCAATAAACTCCTTAGCAAAATTTGATAAAGGAAAGCCTTCTACCTTTTCCTTCTGAAACTCCCTAGCCTCTCTCAACCGCTTCCCCTGCAATAAATAATCCTTCGCTTTTCCCCAACTTCGCCACTCTTCAGCCGCCGCTTCTATTTTCCGCTTTTCTCGGAGATGATCCCGACTCTCATTTAACCACCGCCGCAATACTATCCAATGGCGAATCAGTGCTTCATGTTCTACATCTACCACCACTGAATTGGGATTGATAGTTTTAGATGTTTGATTAAGAGTTGATACCTCTTGTGTAACAATTAAACGAACATCCGCCAAACGCTGCACCACCCGATTAATCAATGCTTCAGAATGGCGCGATGTGACTAAATCCTGCTTCAATACCCGCCTACGAGTATCTTCTGTTCCCTCTCCTAATTGCGTCAGCGACAGAAAAATATGCTTCGCTACTTCTTTCTCCGGCGTCGAGAACTCCTCGTAAACCTCCGTCGCCCGTTTTTGTAATGTCCCCATTACCCCACCTAACTGGGAATAAGTTGCCAAGCTTAAGCCATGATTGTTTCGCCTGTTCCATAACTCCATCAATGTGTATTGCAACAGAGGTAAACTTCCAGGGGAACCCTCTACATCGGTAATCATCTGCTCTACCAATTCGGGTTCAACGGCTAATTCTACTCGTTTAGCAGGTTCAACAATTGCCTGGGTTAATTCCTCCGGCTTCATCGGTGTGACTGTTACCATGTTGTGCTGAATTTGTTGCCCTAATCCGCTATAGTTGCGTTCAACACATTTCCCGAAGAAATCAGCACGCATGGCTAGGATAATGCACAGATTTAAGCCACTCTCTTGAACAGATGAGGTGGAGGTTACACCCAATAAACACGCAAAAAACAACTCTCGTTCTTCCTCATCCTGACAGAGGGTAAACGCTTCCTCAAATTGATCAATCACCAACACGACGCGAGGAGCCGTAGACGCTTGCACTAATCGCCGTAATCCTGTTGCACCTTCAGCTAATAACTCTTCCCCTTGCTTCAACTGTGCGGCTCTTTCAATTCCTGATGCTTCCGTTGAAAGAAACGCCAAGGCTAAACTCTGCAACGGATGTTCACCGGGGGTTAAAATTCGTACCTCCCACGCCTCACTTCCCGACAAACGACGCCCCAATTTAAGCTGATGCAGTAATCCCGCTCGCAGCACGGATGACTTCCCGCTTCCTGAGGCTCCTAAAATGGCTAAAAAATTCCCTTGTCGAACCTGATCTAACAACTTATCTGTCAGTGCAGTACGTCCATAAAAGTATTTGGGGTCTTCCTGATTACAATCAAAATAGGCTAATCCTTTGTAAGGACAAATCGCGGGTTGGGGTATTTCAATAGACTCAGATACGGCTACTGACAAGCGACGGGTTAAGTTAATCGGTTCTCCAGAATTGGCAAAAATCGGACGTTGGGGAAACTCTGAGTTAACTTGATTGAGACGCTCGACTAAGGTGTGATTTGTCACCCAGCGTTCTGACTGCGGTTCCAGCGCCTCGAGTAACGCCGCCGTGAACGCACTATGACTCCCATCAATTCCCTCATACGCCACCTCGAACTCTCGTGATGCGGCAATAAAACAGCGATCGCGTCCTTTCCCTCGCTCCCCTGGATCAGCTTCAGCAACATTGAGAACCTCCCCACTATAACAGCAATCCAGGATAATAATCTGTTGTCGCACCTCACTAGCCAGCAGCAATCGACGTAACCATTGGAGAGACAATCCCCAGTTTCCCGCCTCTGGATTCACATCACTGCTGGCTAAAAAGCCTTCCTGAATTCCCCGACTTTTCCGCAGTCCATGCCCAGAAAAGTATAAGATTGCCGTATCAGGGACAGACCGACCCTCTGGCATAAATAATTGTATAATCGCATCTTCAAGCTGACTCAGTGTGACCGTGGTTTTCTGACCCACGCGAATCCGGTTATTCTGCTTATCCTTTACCCCTGGGAGTCGAGTTACTTTAAACTCACCATACTGTTCTAGTCGTTGAGCCACGGCTTCCGCATCTTCCCCTGGCGCGTTCAGGGGATTAAATCGCTCATACTTATTTATGCCAATAACCAAAGCATCCCGACTCATCGCCAAAAATCTTTATCGGTGTTATTCCCTCATCATGACAAACATTCGGCTATTCGTAGGGTGCGTTAGCGAAGCGTAACGCACCATTTTAATGGGTACGTTATATCATTTTAATTGTTACGTTACGCAACCCCTCTCCCCCAGCCCCTCTCCCACGCCGGGGAGAGGGGAGCAAGAGAATCCGGTTCCCCAACTCCGGTGCAACAAAAGCGAAGCATCCTCTGTCCTCCCCCGTGCCAAAAAATCCGGTTCCCCTTCTCCCCCGGTGGGAGAAGGGGTTAGGGGATGAGGGGGAAAATGTCAAAGAATAGACAGACACAGCTTAGGGAACTAGGGGGGTCCGGAGTTGGGGTTAGGGGATGAGGGGGAAAAATGTCAAAGAGCACCCCATCACCCAGGAATCATCATACTCACCGTTTGACTCCAAGGTCCCGATTCCCCTTTTCTATTCACCCAGCGCAACATAAAATAAGCGGTTTTCCCCACATCTTCACCCTTAAATTCCATCACATAAGGGGTTGCTGTATCTAACGCCACAAACGTTAATTCCTGCGGATCAGTCGGCGGCGGATCACCAATTTTGATCCAAATTTCGCTCCCCATTACACCACTGGGTTTAGCTTTACGAGTGGGTGTTGTTTCGTCAACAAAATGAATTTCTAGTTGATAGCGTCCTTTCACTTCTACGCGAGGAATTGGACGAGTTGTCGGTTCACCCAGGCTACTGGCAGTTGATTTAGAGACAGTGATGCCTAATCCTTGGCGCATGGCATCGGTCATTTGAGGATTAACCTGAAGTTGATTAACCAATTGACGCAATAAAGATTTATACTGTTTACCGCTATCGTCTTTGTCTTGGCGGGCACTTTCGGCAGCAGACTGGGCGGCAATATGGTTATTGTAAGCCGTTGTCCAGGTTGTTTGAGCGGTGGTAATCGGTGTAATTTCTTCGGCAGTGAGTCCTAAATCGGTGAGATAATTAGTTAACGTGGCAATAAAATTTCCTTGCCAATTATTAAAGTCAGCATCTGAGCGGGGCATATAGCTACTCATCTGGCAATTGTTCTCCCCAACAATAATTTGATTTGTCTATTTTAATCGATGGTTCAGGGTTACGGTGTCACGGTGCGTTGATACAATAGGACGGTGCTTTGGTACGGTGTCACGGTGCTTTAGTACGGAGCAATGGGACGTAAGTACGGAGCAATGGGACGTAAGTACGGAGTGATGGGACGTAAGTACGGATGAATGGGACGTAAGTACGGATGAATGGGACGTAAGTACCGATAAATGGGACGTAAGTACCGATAAATGGGACGTAAGTACGGAGTGATGGGACGCAAGTACGGAGCGATGGTTTTTTAGAACAATAGAGAGCGTCATGATTCAGGTTTGTAGTAAGCACTTTAGTGCTATAACGCTTAGCTGGAGAGGGCTGAGGTTCCCTCACTACGAACCAATTCTAATTCATCAAATAAGGTGTGCCACGCCAGTAGTGGACTGACACAGCTAAAATTGTGGGATAGATTTATCGTTAAATCGGGCGCACGTCGGTGCGCCCCTACAATTCTAATCCACCAATTAAGGTGTGCCATGCCGCCATCGTGTGTTAGCGCCGCGTAACGCACCAATTACAGCAACCGCCATAGCGGTTAGGACACATCCTATAGTAGAGACGTTCCGCCGGAACGTCTAAAACAACAGCGATAAAACGGTGCGTTACGGCGCACGGGTGTTTGGTTAGGGATAAAACTAAATAAAAACTATGCGCCTAACGCACCCTACACCTATTGATGCCATTGTTCGCGCATTCTTTGCAAATTCTCACGGACGGTGATTGTATTGGGATGGTCATCCCCCAGCAGGCGTTTACACAGTTCTAACGCTTGCTGATACAAAGGTTCAGCTTCCCCATACCTTCCCTGTGATGAGTAGAGTCCAGCCAGATTGTTGAGACTCATTGCCACATCAGGATGGTCATCCCCCAGCAGGCGTTTATATAACTTTAAGGCTTGCAGATACAAAGGTTCAGCTTCACCATACCTTCCCTGTGAACGGTAGAGTGCTGCCAGATTGTTGAGACTGTTTGCTACATCAGGATGGTCATCCCCCAGCAGGCGTTTTCTCAACTCCAAGGCTTGCAGATACAAAGGTTCGGCTTCCCCATACCTTCCCTGTGATGAGTAGAGATATGCCAGATTGTTGAGACTTTGTGCGACATCGGGATGGTCATCCCCCAGCAGGCGTTTTCTCAAGTCTAAGGCTTGCAGAAACAAAGGTTCAGCTTCCCCATACCTTCCCTGTGATTTGTAGAGTAGAGCCAGATTGTTGAAACTCATTGCCACATCGGGATGGTCATCACCCAGGAGGCGTTTAAACAACTCTAAGGCTTGCAGATATAAAGGTTCGGCTTCACTATACCTTCCCTGTGATTCGTAGAGTCTTGCCAGATTATTCAGACTTCTTGCCACATCAGGATGGTCATCACCCAAGAGGCGTTTATCTAACTCTAAGGCTTTTTGATACAAAGGTTCAGCTTCCCCATACCTTCCCTGTGAATAGTAGAGTGCTGCCAGATTGTTGAGACTCATTGCTACATCGAGATGGTCATCACCTAAACGCTCTCTGGTTGCTGATAAGCACTGCTTACGCCAGGGTAACGCTTGTCTGTAAAGTCCTTGACCTTCATAAAATCGACCTAAGCCACCAAAGGGGTAAATTAAATCTTTATCACTTAACCAATCCTTCTGAGTCGTTGCGGCTTCGGCTAGGTGCGGAATCATCGGGGTGGCGATGACAATATCATCTTTAGTTGGCGTCTCAGGAATCTGCTGTGCCACCATGACCATCACCTGGCAAAACCTGTGTTTAAACTCCTCAGCTTCAGTTAATTCCTCTAACTTCTCTTTCAAGAATTCCCTAACCAGTTGGTGCAGTTGATAACTCTCTTTATCTACCCGTTTCAATAAGCTCCGATTCACCAATTCATCATCCCTAATATCCTCTAACTCTTCTACAATATCCTCTAACTCTTCTACATCTTCGTCTGCCCAGAGGATGGGAGCCAGTGCAAATAAACTCAGAAAACAACCTAACTTTTGAGCTTTTTGACTGAGTTCAAGCCAACTTAACTCAAATGCTGCCTCAACCCCTAATTGTGCCGTCATATCTGGGTCAGGATTATTTAGGGAACGATGCTTTAACCCCAAACGCTGGCACATTTTCTCGAATGACAAATCAGGCTTACGCTGTAAATACCGCCCTACTAATTCCAATCCCAAGGGTAAATAGCCTAATTGTTCACACAGATGTTTTACCTGTTCTGGTTCCGCCTCAATCCGTTCTTGTCCAATCAATGACACGAACAAATCAATCGCGGCTGCTTCAGTCAGTACATCTAGATGTATTCGTTGAAAAGACGCCCCCAACTTTTGTCGCCTAGTCGTAATCAACACCTTAAACCGCGATTCCGCAGGGGGAAGATAGGGTTTGATCTGTCGATAATTTCGCACATCATCAAAGATAAATAAGACATCCCCTCTCCGCCAATGTCGCCAGCAGTAAGCCACCTGTTCAGTTAACTCTAACCCATCGGGTAACTGTAAATCTAATTGAGTTCTAGCAAAACTAACAATCTGAGTTCCGACAACGCCATCCCCCGCCAGTATCCAGCACAAGCCACCGGGATAGGTTCCCTGTTTCTGGTGATGTAGAGCATACTGTAAAGCTAATTCCGTTTTCCCCACACCTCCCATCCCCGCTACCGCACAAATCGCGATGCGTTCAGTTTGCTGTAATTGTTGGTGCAGATTTTCCAGAACATCCGCGCGTCCCACAAACTCAATTACACCACTACGCTTTAAATTATGGGGAGAAGCGGCTAACTCAGGTTGAAGCGTCTCTGACTTAGGTATGAGTGGCGTCAAACAACGAGTAAGATGAATCGGTTCCCCAGAATTGCTACAAATCCAACGTTGGGGAAACTCTGAGCTAATTTGATGCAGACGCTCGACTAAAGTGTAATTCGTTACCCAGCGCTCTGACTTGGGTTCCAGCGCCTCTAGTAACGCCGCCGTAAACGCACTATGACTCCCATCAATCCCCTCGTAGGCTACCTCGAACTCTCGTGAAGCAGCAATAAAAGAGCGATCGCGTGCTTTCCCTCCCTCCCCTGGATCAGCCTCAGCAAAATTCAGAACCTCCCCACTGTAACAGCAATCCAGGATCACAATTTGCTGTCGCACCTCACTGGTGAGCAGCAATCGACGTAACCACTGTAGAGGTAATCCCCAGTTTTCCCCCTCTGGATTCACATCACTACTCGCTAAAAACCCTTCTTCCACCCCCAAATCCTGCCGTAATCCATGCCCAGAAAAGTATAATAGCGCTGTATCTGGGACTGATTTACCCTTAGGCTTAAACAATTGTATAATGGCGTTTCGTAGCTGACTCAGTGTAACCTTGGTTTTCTGACCCACCCGAATCCGGTTATTCTGCTTATCCTTAACCCCTGGGAGTCGAGTTACCTTAAACTCACCATACTGTTTCAGGCGTTGAGCTACCGCTTCCGCATCTTCCCCTGGCGCTTGCAGGGGATTAAATCGCTCATACTTATTTATACCAACAACCAAAGCATCCCGACTCATCGCCAACAATCTTTATCGGTGTTATTCCCTCATCATGACAAACATTCGGCTAATCGTCTCCAACAGTTGTCGCCCTGGAAAGTATGCTAAACAATAAGCTGTCATGCATTTAAATTGGGTATTAGTAGCGAGCAAGATGCTCACGAGTAGCGAGCAAGATGCTCGCACTACAAGGCTTTCGCCGTTATTGATATTAAGGTTTAAATGCCGAACAGCTTAACCCATACCACCCCATCAAACGATCATGCCTCAACTCATCCCGATTAAGCTCGACGACCAAACCATCATCTATATTGAAGCCACAGATGAAGTAGACATTCCAGACATCACCACAGAACCCGAAGACGAAGAGGAAGACGAAGACGGAGAGGAGCCCACAGTTCCCAAAACCATTGAAGTCGCCAAAGCGCAAAGGCAAATGGTGCAGAATTTTCGAGCGATTCAAGGCACAATTCGAGCGTATACAATCTACACCTTAAGTGCTTTTAAAAAAATGGCGATCGCGAACGTCAACAAAGTTACCCTAGAATTTGGCATCGAACTGGGTGGTGAAGCTGGCGTTCCTTATGTCACCAAAGGAACAGCTAAGAGCAACCTAAAGATTACCGTCGAATGTTCATTTCCGGACTCAACTGAACAAGACGCTAATAGCAAATAAGCCAGCTACCTGTAAGGACACAGCAATGCCGTACCCCTACCATAAATGGCGTGTGTGCATAAGTCAACCCAACCGACAAAATCCGCGATCGCACTGAAGACAATTTTGCCGATTTTATATCAGGATGATTTCTGAGACAAAGGGTTGAAGCCATACTGATTAGTCACAATATCCTCTTTCCTAATTCCTGCGGTAATTAGTGCCTGAGTTAATCCTTCCTCAAAATTATCTTCTTCAATGATGACTTGATCAGCAACTAAACGAGCATGAAATAGAACGGTATCGATCCACCGTTGTTTATCCAATCCTGTAGCCAAAACTAAAAAATGACCCGAATCAACATCACAAACCGGATAGAGTTTGATGGCTTGTAAACGAGGTTGGGCGATAGTCGCCTCTTGCAGCGTTTTTTTCAGGATATCTGCATAACTTAGGGATTTATCCATTGAAGAATTACCTCCTAACTTGGTTCATAGACGAGTAGATTTATTTTATTACGCTGGATAGCTAGCTGAAAAATGTAGATCATCTCGTCTAGACATTTGAATGGTAAATAGGTTAAATAGGATACATCAGAATTTAGGAAAGGCTTTCCACCGGAACGGCTAAGCTGTTCGACATTTAAACCTTAATGTCAATAATTGCGAAATCCTTGCCGTAGTGCGAGCATCTTGCTCGCTACATTAAGCATCTTGCTCGCTACATTAAGCATCTTGCTCGCTACATTAAGCATCTTGCTCGCTGCATTAAGCATCTTGCTCGCTACATTAAGCATCTTGCTCGCTACATTAAGCATCTTGTTCGCTACATTAAGCATCTTGCTCGCTACTAATACCCACTTTAAATGCATGACAGCTTATATAGCAATCCTAAATAGGATGCAACAAGTAAACGGATTGAAACCCAGGTATAACAAGGGTTCCAGTTTTGAAAATTGCCACAACCTAAATAGGATTGCTATATACCTCTGGTGTAGCTTGCTAGTGGAGATCCTTGCATAAAGGATTCATTGACGCTTCAGTGTTGTCTAATCATAAAAACTTTTACCGTTTCTAAATCAATGAATAAACCTGCTGTGCCATTTCCCTTAATAATCGCTGATTATTTTGATAGACTTCCAGATACAAATTCGCCGAGTCACCTTCATCCATTTGCAAACGATAAACCGTATCGCCACGACGGAACGAATTCTCTGGATCATTTTGCTTATGTTTCACGGTAATCGAATCTCCTGTCCGTTTCGATTGTCCTAAATAATATTGACCTGACTCACCCGCACAGATAGCAAAACGATAGTTGTCCGTTTCCCCAGCCGTCCTTAAGCTAGTTTCTGGGGGACATTGGTTATATAATTCCGTCTGTTCTAATTCAGCGAGCTGATAATAGGCTGTTTCTCCAGGATTTCTAATATAACCCGTTTGTTGGAGGAATTTGCGTAAATCCTTAAAGAATGACTCTCTGTCATTTCCTTGATAAGCTTGACGAACACGCTGCCAACCATCTTCACTTTGACCAAGCATATATTTATCCGCTAAATAAGCGGCTAATGCTCCTCTAGCCACACCGGGATATTCAGTTTCTGTATAACGCTGCCAGAGTTGATAGGCATCATTGTAGATCAGTTGCGGATAGCTGCGCGTTACGTCTACCATCTTGCCATTGCGATACTGCCAAATCTGCAAGGGAAAAGACGAACCAGCATAAGACGTAAATGCATAAGCAAAGCTATCGTCCCGTGTCCAAAATTCGGGGAGGTTATCTTGATTTAAGTCTTTAAATTCGTAACCCGCATTCCCCCAAAACTGTTCGGTTAAAGTATAGGCATCTTGAGCCGCATCGTAGCGATAAATCATAGAAACCCAACAGCAATGCGCTCCCCCCGTATAGATGTCTAAAATCACTTCGGGTTCGGGGTTAACGTCTAAGTTGCGGACTTGCAAATCCGTCAACCGACAAATTCCAAAATCTGTTAATGACGATTGATTCAGTAAAATTGCCCCATCTCGACTGATTTGTAATTGGGCGTCATCTAAACAAAACTCTTGGCTTTGATAGGAAAACTCAGCTCGAACGTTTCCCGATGCGGCGGTTTTGGTTTCGGCTACAGCCGGAGTCGCGAATCCCATAGAGCCGATAACGATAATAGCTAATAAAAATAGTTTGTTCATTTTTCAGATTTAAAACAAGGGAACAGCGAACAGACGAAATTGAGGGTTCAACTTGAGAGTTTGTAGTCAGCGCTTTAGCGCTGCTGGCACGCTTCGTGCCTAAGCTGTTCGGCATTTAAACCCTAATGTCAAGAATTGCGAAATCCTTGTAGTGCGTTTAGCGAAGCCATGCCGCAGGCTTTGCATCTTGCTCGCTACCCATTCCCAATTTAAATGCATGACAGCTTACTACGAACCCAGCTTAAGTCGGGTCATGTTTTATTGAACCGTTATATCATTGCCTTGTTCCTTGCCTCCTGCCTCCTGCCTCCTGCCCCTCTGCCTTCTATCTTTAACCCCTCGCAGATTAGGATGTAGAGGGAGCATCTGTGCCAAACGAGAGAGTCATGAGTCAAACTGAACACATTCTTTCCCAACTACCGGGAGATGTCTTGGCAGGCTTGCAAAAGGCTGACCAATTCTGGCAAGCGTTGCGAGACGGTACCACACCGATTCCCCAGGTGGTTAAGGAATCAACTGAACCCTTGGGAACTGTCGATTGGGATATCGTTATCTGTGGCGGTACTTTGGGCATTCTGCTAGCTGCGGCGTTGCAAAAGCGAGGCTGGCGCGTCGCCCTATTGGAACGGGGAATTCTGCGGGGGAGGGATCAAGAGTGGAATATTTCCCGCCCAGAACTTGAGGTATTCCTGGAACTTGACCTATTATCGCCGGAAGAATTAGAGGACGCGATCGCATCTGAGTATAACCCAGGTCGGGTGAGTTTTTTGGGGGGAGAGGATGTCTGGGTGCGGGATGTCCTGAATATTGGCGTTGACCCGGTTTTCCTTCTCGATACCCTCAAGTCCAAGTTTCTCGAGGCTGGGGGTCAGCTTTTGGAAAAAACGGCATTCGAGGGGGCGGTGATTCATCCGGATGGGGTGCGCGTCGAGGCGGCGGGTGGGTTAAACACCCGGTTACTGATTGATGCGATGGGCAATTTCTCCCCTATCGTTAAACAAGTGCGACAGGGGGAAAAACCGGAAGGGGTTTGTCTGGTTGTGGGTAGTTGCGCTCAAGGCTTTACCCAGAATGATACAGGAGATTTAATTGTCTCTTTTACACCCATTCAGAATCATTGTCAATACTTTTGGGAAGCCTTTCCCGCCAGAGATGGCAGAACCACCTACTTATTCAGCTATCTCGACGCCCATCCCCAACGCCCCAGCTTGGGGTTTTTTATGGAGGAATACTTCCGGCTATTGCCCGACTATCAAGGGGTGGAACTGTCGCAACTTGATTTTAAACGAGTGTTATTTGGCTTTTTCCCATCCTACAAAGACAGTCCCATCAGAATGCCCTGGAATCGAATCTTGCCCGTGGGTGATAGCAGTGGCGCTCAATCCCCCGTCAGTTTTGGCGGATTTGGCTCCATGGTGCGTCACCTCAAACGTTTGACAGAAGGCATCCAGGAAGCCCTTAGCGGCGACGTTTTGACCCAAGACGCCTTGAGTCTACTGCAACCCTATCAGCCGAATATTGCCGTTACCTGGATGTTTCAACGGGCGATGAGTGTGGGCGTTGAGCAAAATCTCCCCCCCAATCAAATCAATGAGTTGCTCAGTGGTGTTTTTCAAACAATGGCACAGTTGGGGGATGACGTACTGCGCCCCTTCCTGCAAGATGTGGTGCAGTTTTCTGGACTATTCCAAACCTTAACACTGATTTCCCTAACTAAACCGGGACTGGTGACGCCTGTGATTCCCCAAGTTGGGTTAACCACCCTGTTAGATTGGATGGTGCATTACATTAATCTGGGTGTCTACAGTGGCTTATATCCATTAGGACAATTCATGAGCAAACCCGTACATCAATTACCCCCAACCACCCAATACTATTACCACCGTTGGCTGGATGCATGGCGCTATGGTTCTGGGGGAGATTATTAATCTGATTTGGTACAGGAGGGTGGGTCAGATGGGGGAGATAATGCAAAATTTAATCAGGGCGGGTTCTGCACAAACGTTACCATCAATCGCAAAAAGAAAATCCCTAAACCCGCCCCGACAAAACAGGTTTCCCGAAGGTCATGAAGGGTCAAAACTTGATTGCTGGCTCATTGGTTATTGGTTATCGAAAGGCGCTTTAGGACTAAGGACAAATGACGAAGGACTAAATAAGAACGGATTATGAAGATATGGAAGCGCCTGACTGGAGGTGGGCGCAAACTTAGCATCACCACCAAGTTTGCGTTGGCATTTATTGCGCTGCTGTTGTTGATTGGCATTGTATCAATGACAGGCTTTGTCTCTCTGCGGCAAATGCGTAATGAGACCAAAGCGGTGCTTCTCACCAGTATTGAAGTTCAACGACGCGGGTTTGAAATGGATGCCGCGTTACGCAATGCCCGTCGCGTGGAAATTGATTTCTTTTTACGGTGGCCCAGCATTAATTTTTCCAGTACCAATCTGAATGACTTTCGCGACAAACACCGCCAAGAGATTGAAAAAGTTATCGATATTAGTAGCCAACTGCAAGAGCTTCTGGCTCAGGTTCAGGGGGGGATATTTAAACGGCAGAGTAATCCGGATTTAGTCGAGTATGTGGAAATTGTTGAGCAATATTCTCGCAGTTTCCAGGAAACGGTCGGTTTGGTGAGTAATTTGGGACTTGATAATGTTGGTGTACTCGAACAACTGGAACAAAATTTAACTCTATTGCGGAATCGTTTGGAACTCGCCGAGGCTCAAGAGTTTCTGGAATTAGTTAATCAAATGCAGTCCTATGAAAAGGAATATTTATCCACTCGTGAACCTGCTAGAATGGAGTTGCTGACTAAAACAGCGCAACAGTTACGCGAGCAAATTAACACCAGTGCTAAATTTAATGAGACGGAACGGAGACAGGCATTAAAATATCTCGATGCTTATCAATCGGTTGCCGAAGAGATCGTTCGACTTGATAAAGAAATTCAGGACAAAATTCGCAATTTTGATCAACAGGCACAGGCACTAGCCGATAAATTAATCAACTTGGCAGATGCGGAGGCGGATCGAGCGCGTCGAACGATTAATGACACCAGTTATACGGCGACGATATTATTAGTGGCGGCTGTGTTGGTCGCATTAATTGCGGCAGTAATTATTGCCAGACAGTTTGCTTCTGCGTTAACTACATTGGATCGGGAAACGGCAAAATCCGAACACTTACTACTGAATGTTTTGCCAGAACCCATTGCCCATCGCTTGAAGCGAGAAGAGCGAACGATCGCGGATCACTTTAATGAGGTGACGGTACTCTTTGCCGATATTGTTGGGTTTACGGAGTTGGCGTCTCACACCTCGCCAATTGAGTTGGTTGAGATTTTGAATGTGATTTTCTCGGAGTTTGACCAACTGGTTGAGGAACACCATTTAGAAAAGATTAAGACGATTGGTGATGCCTATATGGTGGTTGGTGGGCTACCGATGCCCATGCTCAACCACACCGAAGCGATCGCGGATATGGCGTTGGATATGCAACGGGTGATTGAGCAATTTTGTCAAGAAACCGGGAAATCCTTTAGTATTCGCATTGGTATTCACACTGGACCGGTGATTGCAGGGATTATTGGGATTAAAAAGTTTATTTATGATTTGTGGGGAGATACAGTAAATATTGCCAGTCGTATGGAATCCCACGGCTTACCGGGGAGTATTCAGGTAACGGAAGACACCTATAAGCGCCTCAAGCATCGCTATCATTTTGATGATCGCGGTCCGATTCAAGTCAAAGGGAAGGGGCAAATGAATTGTTATTTGCTCACGGCGAGAAAGCAGAATTCGCCAACGATTGAATATATTGACTTATGAGCATTGATGGTTGACTGAGTATTATTACTTTATGAATCATTAGCGGCGACAGAACCACCTAAACAGGTTGATGTCACCTTGCATTTTTTGGAGTTCCTGTTGGTGGCGTTGGGCAGTTTGGCGATACCATTGGCAGTAGGACTCAAATTCTTGACGATACTGCGTTTCTCGGTGAAACTCTTGAGCGAGTTGGTAGGTGGCAAAACTATCCGCAGCAGGCGGAGGGGTGGGGACAATTTGGCGGAATTCCTCTGACATGGATTAAAGAGTATGGGGTTTAGCACAAGTCAACGTACTCGCGGGAGTCCTCACCCTCAACTCTCGTAGGGTGAGGAGGAATAGCGGGATGCCGGAAGGATGGAGGCATCCAATTCTTTTTTTTCACGCCACACATAAGCCGTTATTTCTCCTGATTAGCTCAACTTTACTAGGAGCAAATTGCCCAATTCGTTTCCAGGTGTAGTCACAAACAGAAACCTTCTGAGTCTTTTTGGTATCAGTGAATCCGCCGACGT
>NZ_JAVJTO010000086.1:0-20466 GCF_040220235.1 Coleofasciculus sp. B1-GNL1-01 | reverse complement strand
ATGGTTAATGGGCAAACATGTCGAGGTGTGATTAGTTGTCGTTTTGGCACAAAAACATGGGGAATGTACACCGTTAGATCGAGACGATGTCGCGATTGGTTCGTAGTCTAAACAGCCAATTGCCTCTTCCGATAAAGCCTTGCTGGGATGCACGGTACATTTGAGGCGATAATCTCCTGTAAAAAAGGCACAGTGACTACAAGGAACTTGATGCAATCGTTTGAGTCGAGTTATCCCATCTCGAGCAGCGGCGCAAATGGATAAGCACAAGATGACGAGTAGGCTACAGATCAGAATTGGACAGAGAATCATGGGCAAATTAGTGATTAGTACAGAAACTTCACTACGCATCATTACCTCGCTGAAACGGTTGAATTCCAATAGAGTTAGACTGTTCAGATGGATGAATTTCTAATGAATAAGGAGTTGAATCGGATAAACCCAGAGATGTCCAGAAATTTACAATTTGCTCACTCACTTGTTGCGGATGAAAATAATGGAAGAAGTAGCGTCCATTGGCACATTGCCAGAGGCGATCATTCTGTTTTAACCAGGGATACCATCCCAGGAGTAAATCCGAGTCAATCACGACATCATCACGGCTACCACAAACGAACAAGGGAACAGGCACTTCCGCCGCTGGAATACTCAGGCGCTGATATAACGAATGAGGGGATAATGAACTAATTAAATCCTGCTTGAGAACGGGTATGAGTTTTCGTACCATCAGGGGACAGTGACAGCCAAACAGGTTATAAACCATTTGCGTTAACACAACGTCGCGGGGGACAAGCAGCATTTGGCGTTGAATATAATAGTGTGCTTGCCAATCTATCGCCGGATGAACGCCGACTGACAGAAGCGTTAGCGATCGCACACGTTCAGGATAGCGATGAGCATACAGGAGTCCTAACAATCCGCTTGTGCCATGTCCGAGAAGATGCAGGGGGCGATCGCTAGACTTGAGATAGTCATGGAGTAATACCAAGGCGGCGTCTAGAGACGTCGGTTCGTCCAGTGTTTGGTAATAGTGCCACCGAGCGATCGCGCCATACTTAGACAGATGACTCAGTAAGGGACTATCAAATCGTGCTAAAGCTGGACTGACATGGAGCCAAAGTGCATCGGGAGATTTAGACATTTCCATAACCCAAGAAAAACGCTATGTTTGAACCTTGATCCCTCAAGCTGTTTTCTGACAAGACTGTTTTGGCTTGGCTGGGATCGTCATCCGACTATTTATTTCTTTTAAAGAAAGAGGGGCTTCAATCATCCGTAGAAACCCCTCATCGTGTGAGGAAGACTTAAACTTCAACCGAATTTAATGCCCGCTCCACGCGGCGGAAATCAAATCCAATGGCTCGCAGGGCGTGCCACAAATGCCCTTGCAGGAAAAAGAATGCCAGGAAGAAGTGAGCATTGGCGAGCCAGCAACGCGATGTATGTTCGCCTAGGGGTAATTTAACCGTATCGGCAAAATAAGGCACAATCCCTAGTTTCACCTCTAAGGGAGCACCGTAAAACTCAACTGGATAGGCTAGGGTATTGACAGCACAGAAATAGGCAGCGACAAACCCCGCTAATGCAATGCCACCCAGGGAATAGGACAAAATTGCCTCGCCGGAAAAGATCAACACTTTCTTTGTCCAATTGAAAGGCGGAACTAAAATGTGCCAGATGCCCCCCGCAATCAGCATCACGCCGACATAGATATGCCCTCCGACCAAGTCTTCCAAACTACTGATACTGGCAAAGTGGGTTTGGTAGCCGTAGATAACCAGAGGATCAAGCGTCGGTTGGGTAATCAGGCGCACGGTTTGAGTCGTCGCATCATAAAGTCCCCCCCAGTACATCGCTTTGGCAACGAGTAATAATGCCCCTGCTCCTAAGAAGAGGAGATGATGTCCCAGAATTAACCCCAACTGTTTCGGGTTGTCCCACTCAAAATGAAACCTCTTTGCCCAACCCTTGGCGTCTTTTAAGTTCTCCGGTGCTTTAAACGTGTGAAATAGCGCCCCGGCTGCCAAAACCGCCGATGAAATCAAATGAACCGCACCCACGACGAAGTAGGGATAGGTATCGACAATTTGACCGCCATCGCCAACGCCTAATCCCAGAGTTGCCAGATGGGGGAGCAAAATTAGCCCTTGTTCGCCCATCGCCAGGGTGGGGTCAAACCAGGATATCTCAAACAGGGTGAATGCGCCTGCCCAGAAGGTGATTAGGGCTGCTTGAGCAACGTGGGCGGCAATAAATAAGCCAGAGAGATCGGCAAATCGGGCATTGCCTGCCCACCAATCGTACTTTACGTCTGGATTTTCATAGGTTTGCATAAGTCTGTTCGTTGATTGAGGTGTGCAAGTTGTTGCGAAAGATATTCAACAAGATAGCGCTAGTTTAGAGAAATTATCAACAAGCTAGTATTAAGTTTTATGACAAAACTGACCCAATCCCGTTTTAGTAATGAGTTCAATCAACGTGATTGTCAGGGTTTTCTGACTTAGGCTGAGTTCACCACCTGCCCAACTCTCTGATTGGAAGCTGGAATGAGACGACAATAGGTTAAGAATCTTTCTCAACTGATTGTCGGATTAACAGAAGAGGTGTTCCTAGCTAATCACAGCCCCTAGTGCAGCGGGCATAAAAATACTTGAGCAGCTTCGTAGATACGATGAAGCAGGGGGAGCAGAGGGAGCAGGGGAAGCGGGGGGAGATATTAGCTGTTCAGTTATTTCTGCCTTCTTGCACTAGCCAAGGGTTGACGCTCCCCGGTCTAAAGACACGGGGATTCTGCTGACAGAGTAGACTGGGGCAAAGTCCACAATCTGACTCTCGCTACGGTCGTCAAAGACCGTCTACCCAGTCGGTTTAGGTCGATGCCTAACTTTCTGGCTACTTTTCTTAAAATATTGGCACTGCCGTTTAAATCGGCATTTACAATCGAGTCATCACTACTCTTGAATAAACCACGCTTTACTCGTCTTCCTGATGCTTTCCACCCGTTTGGTTTTTCTCCAAACTTAGGCAGGGAGTCTCCATCAAGATAGCTGGCTTTACTGGTGTAGGCTTCCTCTGTTACCTCTAAACGAATACCATAAATCTCGCACAATTGCTGTAATCGGTCTTTAAGTTTACCAAGGGGTATTTGAACAAACTTTTGGTTGTTTAATCTACCCATATTGGCGTTGTCCTTAAACCCTTCGTTCCATCCCAGAACAATCGTGCTTATACCGTATTTCAGGCAATGGTTGACGATTAATCTTGCCGCCTTGTTAATACCGTCCCTCATCCGGTGATTGCGCTTGCGGGTCACTCGGTCAAGAAAGGCGTCCCAGTATCCCTGTGGCTTTCCTTCCTTTCTGGTAGATACCTGCTTATTCCAGTATTGGTTAAAGGCTTTCATGGCACGGGCATCAATCAGAAAGGAGTTGCCCAAGGTGTCAACACAAGCAGCTAGATTATCCGCTGTACCCAGGTCAATTCCTAGTGCTTGGTCATCAATCCCTAGGAACGTTTCCTGTTTAAGTAGTTCGTAGGAAGCTTCCAGGTAGAAGACGCCGTTTTTCGGCAAAATAGTCCATTCCTTAACCTGGGTAATATCAAGATTGGTTGGAACAGGTAACTTAAAGCTATCAAGTCCAAACCAGCGCCTAACAGTCAAGCCTAGGGAAAACTGAAGTTGGCCATCAACTAGCTTAGGCTTCTGTCCCCCTGAATTGGGATAAGCTACCTTAAACAGCTTTGACCCTTTCAAATAGCTGGGTGGCTTGGGTTTATTTGGCAATTGTCCTTTAAACCAAGTATTACGCAACCCTTTGTAGGATTTGAACGCTTCAGCGACACTTAATAGTGTTTGCTGGGCTGGTGTTGAGGGTAGAGACTGGGCAATTCGACTTTTTCCTACGCTTTGCTCGTAAATCAAGTCAAACTTTCCAGTTAGGAGTTTGCCTGTCTTGAAAAATGTCTGACGGGCAAAATACACACCCATGTTATAGAGTTTTCCTGATTGTTCACATAAATACTCCAGAATCGCTTTTGTTTCTTTGTCGGGATGTAACAGCACTTGCTGTACACCCCTAGGCTTTTTGTTTTTAGCCATACTTTGACTGGGGTGTTGATTGCTCTATTGTAATCTACAATGGTAACAACAGTCAATCTGGAAATAAATGCGAAAAAATTCATATGAGTATAGGCACTACAACCACGCTATCGGATTGTGTGTAGTTCACTTGGTCTGGATACCTAAGCGGCGCAAGAAAGTGCTAGTGGGAAAGATTCGTGATAGAATATTTGAGATATTCAGCGAATTAGCTACAGAAAAAGGTTGGCACATTAGAGCGCTTGAAGTCGCGCCAGACCATATTCATTTGTTTGTTGAGATTCATCCGACAGATGCAATTTACCAGGTAGCGAAAGCCTTTAAGGGACGGAGCGCTAACTATCTCAGAAAAGAGTTTCCGGAACTTAAGAAGCTCCCCTCTTTGTGGACAAATAGCTACTTCTTTTCAACCGCAGGTAACGTCAGCGCAGCAACAATTCAGAGATACATTAACGACCCTCACCATAGTTAAGAACTACAAGCGGTTAAAACCGCTACCGTGCGTTCCTCCCCGGTCTGAAGACACGGGGTTTCCCGCAGCGGAGGAGTTAATATGAATGGCTCTTAAGTTGCAAAATGTCTGCGCTGAACAACTGGCTACTGTAGGTCAACACTACAATTGCTATGGCAAATAATGCGATCGCGCCACGATCAGGTTCACTTGACAATCAGGTAAAATTGAGGTTAACTAATCTGTAATTAAAAATTAATCGCAATAATCGGGGAGCGGTAGCTATGAAGCAATCCAAACACAACTTTCTGTATCCCCATGCCCGTTATCGCGGAGCCGTCAAGCCGGAGCATCTGGTACTGAATGCCAATCTGCAAGAGTTTGCCCAGCGAGTCAGCTATATTTGCAACTTGCAAACGGCGGGTAAATTGTCTCCCGATCAGGCGTTTGAGCAAATCGAGTCCCTTTGGCATAAGTTGCAGCACTGTCAAGCCCAGTTGAGTACAAACGAGCTGGAAAATCTTCGAGGGCATGGTTTGTAGGGGCGGGTTTTACCTATCTTGACCCAGATGTAACTCGCGCCCGCCCAGACGCGCCATGGCACGTCTCTACATGTATCCCCGCCCAGTCTATTGCGATCGCATTTCATTTACTTTATTATCTATAAGACAATTATTTGAATCTAATGCCGCCAACTTGGACGGGAATGGAGTTTAGGGGTCTTTCACGGGAAAACCCCAAAGCCTAAGTCTTGTGGGTGTACTGCCTGCATCGAGTTTTTCCCATCTAGCCTGCCCAAACCCAAATTAATTATTAAAAAAGTTTACTAATAAACTCAAATCGTTATAGAACAATAGTCTTAATCAGGAGCATGCAATGGCAGCCAACAGAAACTCAAATCACCGACGCCAGCGCAACCGAAAGCGTAAAGGATGGGGATTTTCTTTTTTTGGACAAACCTCTGAACCCTCTGGGGACGAAGACAACATTGTTGAGTTCTATGATGACTTAGCCCATAAGCGGTTCGATGCCGAGACTAATTTCCCTTTAGCGAGGACTCGTGCTGGCGATCGCGTGTCGATTATCGGGTTCAAAGGCAAAGGCGGCATCAGTCACCTTCTGAGTCTAGGGTTAACACCAGGTATTCAAGTTCAAGTGGTGAGCTGCGTTCCCAGTGGCTCGGTGATTGTCGCCTTCGGGGATAACCGCATTGGTTTGGGGGCGGGTATGGCGAACAAAATTCTGGTGACTCAACCCGATCAAGTTAACGCTTGTAAACAGGGAAAAGCAATGAATACAGACAAATATATCAGCAATTTAACCGTCGGTAGCAAAGGGCGTATTGTTGGCTACGAGAAAACGACTGGAGGCTACAAGGGCAAATTGCTAGCCATGGGATTGACACCCGGAACCGAGTTCACTGTGATCCGCCATGCGCCCCTAGGGGACCCGATTGAAATCGAAGTGCGGGGATTTAACCTGAGCTTACGCCGACACGAAGCCGATGTCCTTTGTATTGAAGAGGTGAATGAGAATGCATAAGCGGACTATTGCTCTAGTCGGTAATCCCAACTGCGGCAAAACCACCCTATTTAACGCCTTAACCGGTGCCACCCAGCGCGTCGGGAATTGGCCCGGAGTCACCGTTGAGCGCAAGGAAGGGAACTATCGCGATCGCGACGAGAATATTACCGTTGTTGATCTACCGGGCGTCTATTCCTTGGATGCTGAAGACCAAGACACTGGACTCGATGAAATTATTGCCAGAGATTACCTGCTCACTGGCGAAGCCGACTTAGTGGTTAATATTGTTGACGCTTCTAACTTAGAGCGGAACCTGTATCTGACTACCCAAATCATGGAAATGCGCCTCCCCTTGGTGGTGGCGCTGAACATGACCGATGTGGCGCAGGATCGGGGTATCCGCATCGATACCGTTCTCCTATCAGAACGCCTGGGTTGTCCGGTAACACCATTAGTCGCATCGCGTAATGAAGGTGTGGCGATCCTGCGGGATACGATTAATCAGAACCTGCAAAACCCAGTCAAACCCCACAGCTATGTGGCATATCCCCCCGTACTCGAAGACGCGATCGCTCAGGTGATGCCCATCGTCATGGAACAAAGTCCTGACCGAGCCGTTGAACCTCGCTGGACGGCGCTGAAACTGCTAGAGTACGAAGACCGGATTGCGCCTGAGTTGAGAGGACAGGAGTTAGAAAAACAGGTGGTAGAGCAGCGCCGCAAGATTCATCAGGTGCTGGGCGAAGATATCGATATTGTCGTTGCCGATAGTCGTTACGGCTTTGTGCGTCAGCTGGTTAATGGGGCGACGGAACGCACCCGGGAAGTCAGCAGTAATATGTCTGACCGAATCGATAGTGTGGTACTCAACCGCTGGTTTGGTCTGCCCATCTTTCTGGTGGTACTGTACCTGATGTTTGTACTGACGATTAATGTCGGCGGTGCCTTTATTGATTTTTTCGATCTCGTGACGCTGACGATCTTTGTCGAAGGTTTCGGCGAGTTACTCAGCACGATGGGTACACCCGAATGGCTAAAAGTTCTGCTGGCTGAGGGGATCGGTGGCGGGATCGAGACAGTGGCGACATTTATCCCGATTATTGCCATCTTGTTTTTGTGCCTTTCTGTCTTAGAAGACTCTGGGTATATGGCGCGAGCCGCGTTTGTCATGGATCGCTTTATGCGCTTTGTTGGACTTCCGGGGAAATCCTTTGTGCCGATGTTAGTGGGGTTCGGCTGTAACGTACCAGCGATTATGGCAACCCGCACCCTAGAAAATCAACGCGATCGCTTGATGACCATTGTCATGAACCCGTTCATGTCCTGCGGCGCACGACTACCGGTTTACGCTTTATTTGCGGCGGCGTTTTTCCCGATAGCGGGTCAGAATGTCGTCTTTGGACTTTACCTGATTGGCATTGCCATGGCGGTGTTCACCGGGTTGGTCTTGAAAAACACCCTGTTACAAGGTGAAGCCTCGCCCTTTGTCATGGAACTCCCCCCCTACCATCTACCGAATCTTAAAGGGGTGTTATTGCGTACCTGGGATCGGCTCAAAGGGTTTATGCTGCGGGCAGGGAAAGTTATCGTGATCATGGTGATGGTATTGAGTATATTGAACTCAATCGGGACTGATGGCTCCTTTGGTCAGGAAAACACGGATAAGTCGGTTCTCAGTTCCATCAGCCGCTCAATCACTCCCGTCTTTGCACCGATGGGGTTAGAGCGAGACAATTGGCCCGCGACGGTGGGTATTTTTACCGGGGTTTTTGCCAAGGAAGCGATGGTGGGTACACTTGACTCCCTTTACGGTCAACTGGGAGCAGAGGTAGAGCCAGAAACGCTAGAAACGCCAGAAACTTTTGACTTTTGGGGAGGGATTGGTGAAGCGTTTGCCACGATCCCAGCTAATTTAGCCGAGGTTCCTGGTAATCTGCTTGACCCCCTGGGTATATCGGTGGGTGATGTGAGCAATCTTGAAGCGGCGGCTGAGGAGCAAGAGGTAACCACAGGTACCTTTGGCGCTATGGTTCAACGCTTTGACGGTCGAGCGGGTGCTTTTGCCTATTTGCTGTTTGTACTGATGTACTTCCCCTGTGTCGCCGCGACTGCCGCCATCTACCGGGAAACCAACGTAGGATGGACGGTGTTTGTGGCAGCTTGGACGACAGGACTTGCCTACTGGAGTGCTACGTTATTTTACCAAGGGGCAATACTCCCTCAGCAACCGGGTACATCCCTGGCTTGGATTGCGGGATTAGTGCTGGTCATGGCGATCACGATTGTGGGTTTTAAGATCGCACAACCCGTTCGCCGGAACAGGCGTCAGATGATCGGCAATTAGATAGGGTTTGCTGAATAACTGGACTTTGGACAAACAAAGTGCGATCGCGGTTGGGAATCTGGTGTTTTTTGATCGGGTTTCAGGTTAATATTAACCTATAATATGGGGACATAAAACCCAATGTAGGGGCGGGTTTAGGGACAAAATTAATGGAGTCACCAATCACCTTTCTACAAAACCCGCCCTGCCCCAATTTCGACATTTTTTTTTGTGCGATCGCGGTTGAGAATAAGGTAGGTTTGGTTGTCCAGTTTGGGATTAATCGATTGCCGTTCGGTGGGGGAATGGGCAGGTTTTCTTGTTCCGTTATTGGTGGGGAGGGCGGGTTTTGTTTTTCCGTTATTGGTGGATATCTGAATTGATTCCCTAAACCCGCCCCTACAAATTCCCTAAACCCGCCCCTACAAATTCCCTAAACCCGCCCCTACATCTAATTTTTCTGCCCTAAATGCCTTGGCAAATAAATTACGCAAATTTATTTTTTTGTCCAAAGTCCAATGAATAAGTATTAGGGAGCATTGTAGAAACCGATGAATCGCCAGATACATTTAATCGGTTCATCATAACTGAGTGTTGAAAGCGGAAAAAAGACATGATTTTGAATGAGATTCAGGACTATCTGTCCCAGCAGGGGAGAGCATCCCTGGCTCAAATGCAGATTCATTTTGGCATTCATGCGGATGCTCTACGCGGTATGCTGAACCGACTCATCCGCAAAGGGAGAGTGCAAAAGTTACCGACTCCAAAACGCTGTCACCATTGTGTTGACTGCTCTCAAGAGTCCTTAGAATTCTATGAATGGGTGACCGATGAGCCTGCGGCTGCGATCAACAAGCAGGAGTGCTGCTCCCATAGCACTGAAGCATCGGTTCAGTAGTATTGGCACATAGACTTGCGATCGCCAAACCGGGCGATGACCAAGCGTGTAATAGTCATAATTTCACCCTGAAAGACCAAGAAATACAGGTAGAGACGTAGTATGCAACGTCTCTACGCTACCGTTGCTATACCGCTTGAACAGCGCGATCCTTTTCCCTAGCAGCAACGACTAGGACTAAACAATTTGTCTAGGCTTCGCTAGCAATGGCACAAAATACGATATATCCTAAATCCTCTCGGTGTTGGTGAAAGGCACGACGCATTGCCAAAACTCGCTCCCGAATCGGCGGTTTAGTTAACACATTCCAAAAAATCCGAAGGGTATCAATTACGCCTTCATCTCGCAGTATCTGAATAGGATTTAACAAATTCATCGCTCCCGTTTGATACTGCTGCACGTTGAGTCCGGTTTTTTCGCAGAGGCTACTCCAGTTTTCTAAGGATAGGGGTGTGGAATTTACGCGAATAACCTGGGATAGGGTTTTGTGAACTTGCTCCTCATGGTTTTTAACCAATACTTCATGGGCGAGGTACTTACCCCCTGGCTTTAGTTTTTGCCGAACACCTTGCAAAATCTTTTCTTTACCAGGGATAGCTTGCATGGTTAGAATTGCTTCTGCTAGAACGTAATCGAATTGTCCAGGAATAGCTTCTAGGTGAAAAATATCGCCTTCAATAATTTCCACCTGTCCTTCTAACCCTGCTGCCTGGATATTCTCCCGCGCCCGTGCTACACTCTCAGGGTTCTTCTCGACACCGACAACCCTGACACCAAAGCATTGAGCCAGTGCGATCGCACTATAGCCAAAACTAGCCGCAAGTTCCAATACCGTCTCTCCCGGTTGAAAATTTGCCCACTCAAAAAGCTGTTCAGTCGCGGTGCGTCCCCCCGGACGTAAAATCTTTTTACCTGCTGCGGCTAAAACTTGGTGACCAGGTGCTTTCTTAAAGTTAAGAGTCGTGTTGATCATCGGCGTGACCTCCTGAATCGGTGTTACTTTTATTGAACCGACGCTCTACTGATTCTGCAAATAACAATGGCAGATTCATTTTGGCATCCATGCAGATGCTCTACGCGGTATGTTGAACCGACTCATCCGCAAAGGGAGAGTGCAAAAGTTACCGACTCCAAAACGCTGTCACCATTGTGTTGACTGCTCTCAAGAGTCCCTGGAATTCTATGAATGGATAACCGATGAGCAAGCTTTTTTCTTCTCCATTCCCCATTCCCCATTCCCTATTCCCTGGCGCGTAGCGCTATAACTCGAAACTGCCTCACTGTGCGACCTTTTATCATACTTGACTACTACGGCGCACACTCAAATAGCCTTTTAGCTTTTTTATTTGGGAAAAGATTCGCTGAATCTGTTTATGATCGTAGATATCAATGCATAAATAAATCATAGCCGTTTTGTCAGCGTAACGATCCATACGGATATCTCGAATATTAATTTTGAGATCCTTTAAAAGACTAGTGATGTTGTTGAGGACACCCACGTCGTCACAAACTTCGACTTGAATATAAATTGGGTAAGTTTGACCTTCTGTATTATTCCAGCTAACCTCGATCAGGCGATCATCTGGTACATTGTCCCAATTATGGCATTCCTGGGTATGAACAGAAATACCACGTCCTGCAAGTTTGACAACGCCAATAATTGGTTCACCAGGTACAGGATTGCAACAATGAGCAAGGTGATAGCCTAATCCTTCTATCCCTGCAATGGCTGACTTGCTTGAGGAGATATTAACGGTGTGTAAGATTGTAGGAGGCGTAGTTGACAACTCAGGGGTATTATCAATTAGTTTTTTGTTATTGGTAGCTTCTCGTATGCGATTAGCTACCCGATTGAGGGAGAGTTCACCATAACCTAAATTAGCAAGTAAATCATCGACGCTATGATAATTACATTGCTCCACCACGTCCTTCATTGCTTCAGACTCCAGCAGAGTTTCAAGTCCATCTTTGCCTAGTTCTTTTTGCAGAAGTTCTCGACCATGGTCAATATTTTCTTGCCAATGCGATCGCTTATACCATTGACGAATCCGATTGCGGGCACTACTAGTCTTCACAAATTGCAGCCAGCCTAAGTTAGGATGACTGTTTTTATTGGTGATGATTTCCACAATATCCCCAGTCTTCAGGGAGGTATCCAGGGTAACCATCTGCCCATTCACTCGCGCCCCAGCACAGTGGTTACCTAGATCAGTATGAATACGATAGGCAAAATCAATAGGGGTTGCCCCCTTCTGTAGTTTCTTAACATCATTTTTGGGAGTTATTAGGTAAATGAATTTGTCTAAATCACTTGAATTCCTAGTTAACTCTTGGAGTAATAAAGCTTTGTCTTGTATAGACATGCTAATCATTTTAAGTTCTGATTCTTTATTTTTATCATTAACAACCTCACAATTTGGTATTTCATTAATAGTTTCGACTAGCTGATTATGAGCCTGATTTATTTCTGTTTTTTCTTTCCTATAACGACGACTTTTAGTTACTATATTAAGCTGGAGTATTATTCGCTGATCTGAAAATTTATCAAGATCTACGCTCAATAATTCAAATTTGCTAGATCGAATAATATTACCTATTGTTATTACAGATTCTTTTTGGCATTTAACTACCAAATTTAATCGTTGACTCTGTGCCAGTTCATAATTTCTTTTTGACAACGGTCGAGCATAGGAGGCTGGATCTTTATAACGGCAGTGAGCAGCCTGATCCAGACCTAGTACACCAATTCCTACCTCTGCGGCAAGATGCATCCTGTGTGTCCGGATCTGAAATTCTACAATTCGTGCCTGTGGTTCTCCATATCTGATATTGATATGAATAGATTGATAACCTGTAATCTTAGGATGTTTAATATAATCTCTGAGGCTTTCTTTCAGAATTCCTTCTCCCTGAAAAAATTTTCCCATTTCCTGTACAATTGCCAAGACTTTGTAACATTCGCTTTCAGTTTGAGTTATAATACGAACCCCAATGATATCCAGGATTTTGTCTAAAGACACTTTACGAGCTTTTGACTTTTTATAGATACTGTAAATTGTCTTAGCTCTAGGAAAAATTTCAGCCTGAATTTTAGCTTCTTCAAGAAGAGACTCTAAGTCTGAAGTGAGATTCTCGATAAAGTCTTCTCGCTGTGGGAATCGGCTTTCCAGAGCTTGGTTAATTTCTTCGTATTCGTCCGGATGGAGAAAAGCCAAAGCTCGTTCTTCTAATTCTTCACGTAACTCATTGAACCCAAATCGCATAGCTAGAGGTGAAATTATGCTTAAAGCACAATCGGCTATTCTGGAAGCGAGACCAGAGGATATGGAATTCAAAATACCAAGGGTATACTTGAAATTTAATAATTCGATATAGATGACATCTTGAGGCAGTTTTTCTGTCTGTAACAACCCATAGGCATCATCATCAGATATAGCCTCTTTACATAAATGCTTAACTGTGAACAGCCATAGCTTTTTGTGAACTTGTAGTTGTGCGATCTGTCGATTTATATTTTTATTGCCTGTTAATTCATGAATTGCCTCAATTGCATCATCATAGCACCGCCATACTGATGCAATCAAGTCTTTTGTATTTTTTTCTTGTTCACCAAAATTAAAACTACTTAAAATTTTATTTTCTTCTATTTTTCCTTGAGTCTCCAGACAAACTCTAACAATTGACTGGGCATTAATGTCTTTAGCAATACTTATCGCTTCTTGATTTTGGTTATATGCTTCTTCATGCGAATTTATTAAAGCTGTTAATCTTGCTAAATGGGTGAGTGAATGCGCTTCATAGTAGCGCATACGGTACTCGTGAAAGCGGGCTAAAGAGTCTTCCAGATACTGCTTGGCTAAACTAAGATTTCCTAAGGTTAAGTAAGTTTGACCAAAACAGAATAAGACTCGTGCGTAGCTGCTCGGTACTTCTGGATTGGGAGATGTAAAGCAGGCAGCCGCCTCTGTATAGGATTGCAATGCAGCTTCATATTCACCTTGATTAAATTGCAGATCTCCTTGAATTATTAGGCGTGAGCCATTCACTCCAATATAACGTTTGTTTTGCTGATCAATCCGTTTTTTAGATTCCTGAAGCAACTCATCTGCTTTATCCAAGCGACCAGTTAATAAAGCGATTCTAGCTAAGTTGTTATATGTCTTAATTTGTCCATATACATCAGGTTGAATACCATCTTTACCTTCTTTAATATTCAAGGATTCTCGATAACTTTTCTCGGCTTCTTCATAGCGACCTAAATGAGTATAAATATCTGCAAGATAATCCAAATCTCGTGCTTCACCATGACGATCATTAATGGATTGTTTAAGTTCAATAGCATGCTTAAGGTTATCCTCCGCTTTTTTAAGCTTACTTTGGGATTTTTGGCAAATACCTAATCGTGCCCAAGATTTGGACTCTCGATATATATCGCCCAGCTCGGCGAATTTTTTCGCGCTATCGTTAAAGAATTCCTCTGCTTCCAAGAAATTGCTCTGATGACGCTCGATACTACCCTGACGATATAAAATTAAAGCCAGACCTAGTTGATCGTCAGAACGAGTAGCTAGTGCATCAGCAGTATTAGCAACATTTCGGGCATTATCACACTGACCAAGATCCGTATAACAGCCAATCATTTTCCCTAAAGTGCGGATTTGCATTGGAAAATCCGCTTGACTTTCCGCTATCTCTAAAACAGACTTCAAGGCTTGCAAAGCTAGTTCAGGCTGCCCCCTAAGATGACGCATCTTGCCCACATAGTACAAAGCAACAGAAGCACCCAGTTGATTCCCTTGTTGCTCAAAAATTTCGTAGGCATTTTTGAAAATTTCTTCAGCGTTTGCTGCGCTACCTTGTTTCTCTAGCTTTCGACCTTTCTCCAACAATAGCCAGGGTTTATCTACAAAAATAGCATCATCAAGATTAAGTAGCCATTCTCCTAATCCAGTCAGTCTTTCTGATAGAAGCCGTTCTTTTTCATGTGAACGACCCACCAGATCATTTAAAACCTGTGCTGCTGTCTCTAATTGCCCAATTTTACACCAGTGATAATATGAGTCGAGGTAAGCCCGGCGATCTAATGTTTCTAAAGGGCTTTGTTTACCCTGTTGCCAATAATAGTGAGCTACCTTTTCTTGCCAATATACCATTTCTTCCTCAGACTGAGAAGTACGCCAAAACTCAGCAATCAGAGGATGCATCTGGAACTTATCACAGTCCACTCGTGTTAGCAATCGGCGCTGTAATAGCGACTCTCCCACACTTTCTGAAATATCCAGATACGTCCAGGCTGAACGTTGAACGGGTGTCCGAAACACTGAAAGACGGCTTAAAGCTTCCCGTTCTGTTTCATCAAGATGTATGGCTACATTTTCCAATAGTCTCTTATTGAGTTCAGCGCCATAGCGTTTATCATACTCGACCAGCCGATGCAGTAGATTTCCCATCGAGTTTCCTAACAGGGAGTACCACTGAATAACTAAGTCTATCGCTAAAGGATGTCCGGCTGTTTTTTCGATTACCGCAATCACATCATTTAAGGAGCATTCAATCCCTGAAGCTTGACATCTTTGATTAATATACTTAACCGCTTCCTCGTATTGAAAGCCTGCCACATTGAATTTATGAACTCGACTAGCCAGCCATACTCCTAACGACTGCTCTGGAGAATGGTCAATCAAGATTAATCGGTTCTTCCCTCCATGGGTTCTGAAGCGTTGAATAAACGGCTCAATCTCTGAATGGTTGGCAATCTGAAATCCATCAATAAAGAATGCATACTTGGCTAATTTGCTAGTGCTGATAACCTGCACTAAAGTGGGGATTTTATGAGTGCTTGTAATTTTGTCTTCGGCATAAGTTGTGACAAATCCGTACTCACCATTGCTTTTGAGGAACTCGTTCACCTGCAACAACAGTTCCTCCAATGTTAGTTCTTCTTTGTCTAGCCAACAAACTTTGTAATCATTACTGAGCTGATGCGCTAGCTGTGCTGCCAAGTAAGTCTTTCCTACCCCCGACTCTCCCCACAGTATCACAACTGGGGAGGCTTGAAGCAATTTTTTTACCTGCTCCAACTCAGTCTGCCTACCATAAAAATCAGGAAAACTTGGAGGTGTAAAAATGGGTAGAAGAGGTTCCTGAAAACAAATTGATGTTTGAGTTAATGATAGTTTATGACCTTCTTTGAAGGGATATATTTCTGGCTTAATCTCTGTTGAGCATTGCACTATTTTTTCTTTGGCATACTCATGCAACTCATCAACAGAAATTATCCCATCTTTATTCAGATCGGCAGCACCCGTCTCCATCCCTTCAACCAGGAAACGAGTGTAAAGTGAGAGATCTGTTCCTGACTGGGAATACTCTAATAAACCAGAAGAGGTAAGAACAGCAGCATCAGCTTTAGCGGTCATTCCCTTAGCGAAAGCCCCACTAAAGCAACAGTCAAGAATCATGACTTGTTTCCGAGAAGGACTGGTGAGCATGAGGCTATGCACAAAGTCAGAAGGAATCGCCGTTGCTGCGAGTCGTGTCTTTTTAGTTGTAGGACTGGTTAAGTACAGTTTTCCTCTGTTGTCTGTAATGCCATGACCGGAGAAATACAAGAGCAATAGATCGTCTTTGTGGCAATCGGCAAATAGTGCCTCAATCTTCTCCCGCATCTGCTGGGGGTCAGGATTGGTGATCACCTCAACGGCATCAAATCCTCCCCTCTCTGGATGTCGCAAAACTTTCTCCATTGCTTGTACATCCTTTATAGAACCGGGGAGTGGGTCTAAACCAAACTCGTACTGACTAATCCCAATCAGCAATGCTAATTTTGCCATTTGCCGCGTCCTACGCCCTCTCTACAAAGTCTTTGAGTTGTTCAATCAGAACTAATACCTCTTCTTTGCTGGTGCCAACAGTCTCTAACTCAATGGTTTTACCATTAGCCTCTGCTTTCACCTTAACTTTTTTACTAGATAAGCGGCTGAACAGAAAGTTCACGACAGGTTTTATTGTCGGTAAGGGGATCTGGGTGCTTAAAACGCCAACCATCAATTTACCCAAATCCTCTGCTCCTGCTTTCACATCTCCTGCTGGCTTTTCTCGGATACGCTCAACAGACTCGACTTCTTCTAAAGAATCTATATCCTCATAGAGACTTTGGGTAAGGGTTTCCAAGTCTTCGGAGTCCAAATCAGATTCGCTAAAGTCGATGGTAAGCTGAAGATTAGACAGACCTGCCATTGTCAACCTCTGAGTGGGGATACTATTCTATTCAACCTTAGCCAGACCCTAAATTTTGTGATCTAAGTTATACAGGAGTTGTTTAAACTTTTCTTGAAAAGCATCTCGGCTAAATTGAGCCAGACATTGTTATCGCAACCACTCCCCATCACAGCGCTGATCATTGTCAATACATGCAGCTGCTACGGCGTCCGGATCACGGTGCGGTACTAGCCAGCCTAAATGTCCATCCTGTAAGGGATCAGCCGATCCATCGGCAAATAGCTCAAGGGATTGCGATCGCTCGCCGCACCCTCCGCATTGTCTAGCAAAACATCATCCTTGCCCTAGCCGTGAAGGGGATATATATTGCCCTTGGTGCGATCAGGATAGCGACTCTCTGGGAAATCGTAACCCAGATGATCAGTCATTCGATCAGGGCTAAGTGCTAACTCTCTACTGATTCTGCAAATAACAATGACAATCGGGCTTTTCAATCAAAGATTCAACTAAACTATTCAGGGCGACGGCGGCTAATAATCCACCACCAGTTGTCCCCAGAGTCGTAATATACTCCATACCCGAACCCATTAATCGGCGTTTAGCGGCTGGGGCGTGGCTGAAACCAATCGGCATTCCCACAATTAAGGAGACTTGCAGTTGTCCTTGTTCGATGCATTTCAAGGCAGATATCAATACTGATGGAGCATAGCCGATCGCTAAGATACAACCAGGCGTGAGGTGTTGTAATCGTTCCTGCCATTTCCCTTGTTGGCAAAACCTGCGTTCGGCTTCATCAGCGCTGTGGATATGGGGTTCATCTATTAGAGTCTTGACAGGAATCCCTAAATGTGCAATGCGAGTCTGATCAAGAGCCGCAACAACTGGAGAAACATCAGCAACAATTTCACAGTGAGTCTTGAGAGCATTTCTAGCTGAAGCGATCGCCCCTCGACTCAAACGCACAAAATCGACTAAACTGACATCACCACTAGCGAGTACCAATTTGGTCAGTAAATCGCGTTCAACTTCATTCTTTTGAGATAAATCGGGTAACAGTTGCTGCAAGGATTCGCTAAAGTCTTCGGGATGAGCATCACAGGCGGCATCTAAACTGTGCCAAAATGGTGCTAATTCTTCTAATTCAACTGTCGATTCTAGTTCTAATTGTCGCAGTTGCGCCAGTGCTTCAGTTTGAATTTTTCGACAACAATAATCGCGTCCTAGCAAGCCTTCCAAAGCCGATGCTGTTTGGCGCAAACGAGCCAATTGTTGCATCACTGAGCGATATTGCTGTTGCAGTTGAGACGTTAATTGGTCAACCTTTAGATCTCCAGAATCAGGTGTCAATAACTGACGAATATGATCTAATTGAAATCCCTGAGATTTTAACGCCACAATCCGCCGCAAATGCTGCACATCTGCATCGGTATAGAGACGATAGTTAGCCGCAGAACGTTTCGCCTCTGGTAACAACCCCAGTTTGTGATAATGCCTGACCATTCTCGGAGTTAAACCATTACCAACTGCTGCGGTGAGTTGTTTGATGGTTAAGTATTGGTTTGCCATTTTGCTAGTTTAGCACTTGACCTTGACATTAATGTCAAGGTTTAGGATGAGGCAGTCGGGGAGTAATTAATCATGACATGAAAACAATCATCGCAGAACATCAAGATACTTGGGCGGCGGTAGCCTGTGCTGTTTTAGTATGCTTGGGTTGGCTTTTTCTCCAACTTGGCTGGTTAGGATTAGCGTTATTCATCCTCCCAGCCGCCTATGTAATTGGAGGTTACGAGAGTGCGAAAGAGGGACTAACCACTCTGTTTGTCGAAAAGGAACTCGATGTTGATTTGTTGATGATCATCGCCGCATTAGGAGCGGCATTTTTAGGAGTTTGGCAGCGGGACTATTTCCTAATTGTTGATGGCGCGGTATTAATTCTTATCTTTGCCATCAGTGGGGCATTAGAAGATTACGCCATGAAACGAACCAGCCGTGCGATTAGCAGTTTGATGGGATTGACACCTGATACAGCACGGGTTATCCTCCAAGGTCAAACCTGTCAGATTCCGATTCAAGACTTAAAAATCGATGACCAAATTTTAGTGAAACCCGGAGAATTAATTCCCACCGACGCCTTGATTATTGAAGGTGCAAGTAGTCTCAATGAAGCCTCTATTACTGGAGAATCGCTACCTAGAGAAAAAACAGTGGGAGATGAAGTTTTTGCTGGCACAATTAATGGTAGTGGGGCGTTAATCCTGCGAGTGCATCAACCCCCCGAAAGTAGCTTAATTCAACGGGTTATTCGTTTGGTCAAGCAAGCGCAAACGGAAGCGCCACCCTCTCAACTATTCATTGAACGCTTAGAACGCGGTTATGCGAAAATAATTATAGTTTGTGGTATCCTGCTGGCGATTCTTCCCCCTTTTGTTTTCAATTGGGATTGGCAAAGGACGATTTATCAGGCTTTGGTTTTTTTAGTCGTCGCGTCTCCCTGTGCATTAATGGCAGCAATTATGCCGACACTGCTATCGGGAATGACGAATGGGGCGCGACAGGGTATTTTATTCAAAAGTGGCGCTCAATTGGAGGTAATCGGCAAAATACGAGCGATTGCCTTTGACAAAACGGGAACCCTGACGACTGGAGAACCAAAGGTTATCCAAATTATCAGTCTTGACCCCAACAATGAAGATAAGGTTTTGTTAAAAGCGGCGGCTGTGGAAGCCTATTCCGAACATCCTATTGCCAAGGCAATTGTGCAAGCCACTATGGATAAATCCTGGACGTTAGCATCGGCTACGAATGTAGTATCTCACACCGGTTTTGGTGTCAGTGGTGATGTTGACGGGGAAGGGATAAAAGTTGGTACAGCTAAATTTATTCAATCTGAAATTGCTCACGTCCCCAAGAGTCTAATCGTAGAAAGCGAACGCTTGAAACAAGACGGTAAAACCATCGTTTGGGTGGCGGCTGCGGGTAAACTCTTGGGAATTATCGCAGTTGCCGATACCGTGCGTCCGGCGGCTGCAACTGTGATCAAAGACTTGAAAAAACTGGGAATTGAACAGGTTATTATGCTCAGTGGTGATAGCAAAACTACGGCGAGTTACATCGCCCAGCAGCTAGGAATTGATGAGGTTTATGCCGAACTTTTGCCAGAAGATAAAGTTAAGGTGATCCAAAGGCTGAAAAAACACGATCAAACCGTAGCCATGGTGGGTGATGGTATCAATGATGCCCCAGCGTTGGCAACCGCGTCTGTGGGAATTGCCATGGGAACTGCTGGGAGTGATGTGGCTTTGGAAACCGCCGATGTTGTATTAATGGCAGATCGTTTAGAAAAGTTAACGGCTGCGATTCGTTTAGGTCGTCGTGTCACTCAGGTTGTTACCCAAAATATTGGGTTTGCGTTGTGTAGTATTGGTGTGTTATTAGTGGCTAATTTTACGATTGGTATTAGCCTTCCTCTCGGCGTTATTGGACATGAAGGTTCTACTATACTGGTGATTCTGAGTGGTTTACGGTTGCTTAGAAATAATACCAACTGAAGTTTAGACTACGATGCGCGACAGAGGAGGTTTCACCAAAATATAGCACTACGAGGATACGTTAGGACATCAGTTAGATCTCAAGAGGGAACAGGGAACAGGGAACAGGGAACAGGGAACAGGGAACAGGGAACAGAGACAAATGTCCTAACCTGTCTTGGTACTGCTATAAGGGGAGTATGAGGGAAATCCTTGCCGTAGTGCGTTTAGCGAAGCCATGCCGCAGGCTTTGCATCTTGCTCGCTACCCATTCCCAATTGGCTCTCCCGTACATAAGGTGATAAATTTTCCTTATATGTGTAGCGATTGGCTTGATTTGAAGAAAACCTAGCTTAATCGCTTAATTAGTTGGGTTTCCTTCGTCAACCCAACCTACAAGCATTACACCGTGGGACTTTG
>NZ_JAVJTO010000085.1:0-57697 GCF_040220235.1 Coleofasciculus sp. B1-GNL1-01 | reverse complement strand
AAAAAGTCGCTTTACTAGGGGAAATCGTGGATCAACCCGCCCTCGCCATCCAGCGCACGCTCAACTATCTCACCGAGATACCCCGTGGCAAATCACGAGTAAGAACCCGAAACTCAACCGTTAAAGGGAACATAGAAATCACCTATCGCGGTAAAACCTACACCAGCGATCGCAAAGGAGCCACACTCACCAGCCAGTCCGGACTGCACGGGGATAAAACCGACAATCTCAAGCTGCGAGTTATTCTAGCACTCGAGCAACTGGGATTAGGAAACGGTGAGGACATCCATCTCAGCCTGAGCCTATTCTTCACCCCAGGAAACTTCAAAGCACAGGAGACAGCCGCCAAGAAAGCCCTAAGCCAGTCCCTCACTTGGTCTACGCCGCAAGGACGCAAATCAGCCACGATTCAGACATTACAGGTAGTGCCAGAAGGCTATCACATTGGGGCTTATCGTCAGTTAGCGATCGCAGAATCTAAACCCAATGATTCCTGGCAAGCCTGCTACGATATCGGCTATCGTACCCTGTTGTGCGATTTTATTGACCCTGATGGATTCTTTGACGATAACCGCAGTCAGTCCTTTGATGGCAAAGGCACATCCTTATATTATGAATGGGTCGCAGAAGAAGCCGGGATTAATGACCCAGAAGACCCCCAGTTTATCACCGCTGTAAATAACTGTGAGGACTATTATCAGCCCCAGGGGGAACCCGAACCCATCCCCATCGCCGATGCAATTGATACCGCCCATGAATGGTACATTGGCGAGATTGCCGAAATCATCACCGACTGTACACCTCCGGAGATAGAAACCTCAATCGTTGGGGGCGGTGGCGCGTTCCGCTTTGGACGAGACTTAATCCTCAGTTTGAGAGGGAGCGATCGCTATGTTGTGGAACATCCTGATTTAGCCAACGTAATCGCCCAAACAATTACTTTAGCCCAGGAACTGTAAGAAAGCAGGAGGCAACAGGGAACAGGCAACAGGCAACAGATATAGCGGTTGCCATTAGGGTTTAAAGGATGAGAGGAGGTTTAAACGAGACATAGCGTGGCACTCATAAAGCCAGGATAGGTAAAAAGCTGGCACCAATCAGCGATATGGAAAACACGCTTGGTTTCTTCCTTCCTTCCTTCCTCCTACTCCCTACCCAAATACTCCCAACAGCAACCCATCAGAAAGTAGGAACTGTTGCCTGTTGCCTGTTGCCTTTTTTGCCTTTTTTGTTATGGAACTCAAACCATTCAAGAAGTTTGTAACGAGAAAAAATCAGGGAGAGACACAACCCAGCCGTAGGGCATTACTTCAGCACTTGCGATCGCTCCAGCGGGAAGTGCGACGAATAAAACTTCAGCGCTTCGCATTACTCATCTTAGCGATTAGCTTGCTTTTACTCACCTGGCATCTACTAACCAATGACACAAGCAACACAAACCCTAAGCACCAACCAGCTACAGAGGGAAATTCGGAAGCTGGAGCAGGAACTAGCAACCCTCAAGAGAACGAACCTCTGGAAAATTGACCGCCGAGTCAGTCAGTTATTACGAGCGATCGATGATTCCCCTAAATCTCTAGAAAAATCTAGATTGAGGAATCAGATATTAGCGATCGCAGCCACTGCATTAATCAGTTTCAACCTGGCAAACAGTCAAGACTATAGTCCCAATTTTGATTGGTTTAAAGATGGTGTAGAACAAGTCCAGGAAACAGCGATTCAACCGGAATCCAAACCGGAATCCGATTCAGCTAAACCTGTAGAGACGTTGCATGCAACGTCTCTACACCTAACCCCATTTGCACAGAAAATCAAACAAGTCGCGGCTAATATCAACGCTGACCCCATTGACTTAGCCACACTGATTAGTTTTGAAACTGCTGGAACATTTAGCCCCAGTATTAGAGGTCCCGTTGTTAAAGGTAGGGGACGCGCCGTCGGGCTTATTCAATTTATGTCCTCCACGGCGGCTGAACTGGGAACCACATCAGAAGCCTTAGCCCATAAAAGCCAGGTTGAGCAGATGGATTATGTTGAGCGATACTTGGTTAAACGTGGGTTTAAAGGTGGTGGACTTAAACAGCTTTACTCTACTGTATTTGCTGGACATCCCAACGCCAAAGGAAGTATCAGCGACGGGTATCATACCTTAGATAGCGCCGTTGAGCGGATGACAAGGGAGCATCGAGGGAGAGCGATCGCACTCCTTTCCGGTAAGTCTCTAGAAAAAACACCAGATCAGATCAACAAGTCTCATATTTATAAATGGGATGTTAAATTCCAGAAAAATCCTCAACTGGGAGACATCATCGCAGGCTATAAAGTTACATCGCCGCGTGGGTGGAGGATTCACCCCATCTCAGGGAAGCGTCAATATCACCAAGGGGTTGACTTAGCCACGCCAGCGGGGACGGCTTTGTATGCGATCGCTGACGGTTGGGTCGAATGTGCCAGAGGTGACGCGGCTGGCTTGTATGCCACATTCACGTCTGAGCAATTCCCCACACTCCAGTTTAAACTGCTGCACTTGTCCCGGTGTTTAGTTGAACCGGGGCAAAAGATTAAAGTCAACAGAAAAAGAGCGATCGCCTGGACAGGGAACAGTGGCGGCTCAACGGGACCACATTTGGACTTACGGATTAAGTCGTCTAGTTCTGGCAATTGGTTGAGAGTCAGAAGTGGCTGGCTGCAATGGTTTCTGACAGGTGAGCAGCCATGAAGGAATTGGAGATTAAGGATTGGCGCGGGAAAACTTGGCGGGTGCAATTTGAGAAGCACTTGGCAGATGGGGAATGGGCAATTGATTGTGTCACTTGAACCATATCCTGTCCAAAGTGGAAGCATAAGCTGTCCGCCAACAAGGTAAAAACTCTGATGCTGTCGTCGGGAGAACAGGTACTTGAACAGCTAGGTAGAACCATAAGTTGTCCACAAGTTGAAATTGGAAGGATAAGATGTCCTTTTGTTGATAAACTGAAGACATCATTTCATGGCTGCGTAGGCAAAGGAATATATGCTGGACGGCGAGCAGTTTGTGCGGTGGTGTCAGCAGTTAGGCTTGGCAGAACCGACAAGGAAATACATCGAACTGTTACGCAGTTCGCCGCCGTCGCGTGTGGTACGCAGTAGGGCAGGGAACGTGAGTGGTCGTTACCCCAGCCGGAAAATGGGCGTAACGATTCAGTTTGAGAGCCACCACAACGAATTGGCAGGCATCTATGAGATGGAATATGACCCAGATGTACTGGAATATTACGACCAACCCAGTGGCATCAAACTGAGCTACATTGCTCTGAGTGGTCGGAAAGTAGGAGTCCTGCATACCCCAGATTTCTTTGTGTTGCGTCAGACTTGTGCTGGTTGGGAAGAGTGGAAAACACTGGATGAATTAGTGCGACTATCAGTCAAAATGCCTGCTCGTTACGTGCGAGAAGGTGAAGGTCAATGGCACTGTCCCCCAGGAGTTGAAGTAGCACAAAGTTTGGGATTATATTATCGCATCCGTTGCAACGCTGAAATTGACTGGGTTTTCCAAAATAATCTTCATTTTCTCGAAGACTACTTGCACCCATCCCAGGTTTCTGTAGAAGAGAAAGTTTGTGCCGAGATCATATCACGGGTGGAACTTCATCCAGGAATTACCTTAGGTGAATTGCTAGAAGAGGGGTACAACTGTGAGGAGGTTTATACCCTAATTGCCCAAAATTATTTAAATGTGAATTGGCGGGGTGTCAACATAGCGCAACTTGGTACACAGATTCCAATCTTTCCGGTTAATCAGAAAGCTTGTCGAATCGAAACAACCAAGTTGAGAGGAAAATCAACCTTAGAATTAGCCCGCAACTTAGTTGATCTAAAACCCGGTTCTTCTGTGGTATGGAATGGAAAAAGCTTATCGATTCTCAATCGAGGAGAAACCCATACAGCCCTACTCAATGAAGAGGCAAAAGTCATCCAACTGCCCAACGAAGCCCTATTGGAATTAGTAAAACAGGGGGAGTTAACAGGTGTTGTCATCCAATCCCCATCTTCTAGAGAAGTCAATGACCTCCTTGCCAAGGCGAGTGTTGATGATTGTGTAGAAGCCAACCGCCGCTATTCCATCATTTCTCCCTACCTAACGGGCGAACTCCAAACCTCAAATCAGGTCGTTTCAGCACGTACAATTCGCCGTTGGTTGCGCTCGTGGCGAAACGCAGTTGAGCAATATGGATGCGGTTATGTGGGCTTGTTGCCCCGCGTCAGCTCTAAAGGCAACCACCAACCTAAATTGCCTCAAACGACACAAAAAATCGTAGACGAATTCATTGATAACAGCTATTTAAATCTCAAACAACAAGGAAAATTTGCCGTTTATAGTTCACTGGTACGAGCCTGCTCTCAGCAGGGAATCACTCCTTGTAGCTACAAAACGTTTGTCCGAAAAATTCAGCAAAAATCTAACTACGAACAGGCTGTAAACAGGCAAGGACGCCGAGCCGCTTACAAGCACGAACCTTTTTATTGGGAACTAGAGGTAAACACCCCCAGGCATGGACAACGACCCTTTGAAATCTGCCATATTGACCATACACAATTAGATATCGAGTTAGTTAGCTCCCACACATCAATCAATCTGGGTCGCCCTTGGGCTACCTTCCTAACAGACGCCTACTCACGACGAATACTAGCCGTTTATCTGTGCTTTGACCCACCGTCGTATCGTAGTTGCATGATGGTGATGCGCGAGTGTGTCCATCGTCATGGACGATTGCCCGACACGATAGTGGTGGATGGAGCCAAAGAATTCATGAGTGTTTACTTCGAGCGGCTCCTGGCAGCTTACTCTTGCACAAAGAAAACCCGACCAGCCGCCAAACCCCGATTTGGTTCAGTATGCGAGCGCTTGTTCGGCACAGCCAATACCATGTTCATTCACAATCTCTGGGGAAATACGCAAATTAACAGGAATTATCGGGCTGTGACGAAAAGCGTTAATCCTCGTAATTTAGCCATCTGGACTCTAGGAAGTTTATATCAGAATCTATGCGATTGGGCTTATAAATTTTATGACAACAAGGAGCATCCGGCACTAGGACAAAGCCCAAGAGCGGCGTTTGAAGATGGCTTGTTGCAAACCGGATTCCGCTCACACAAACTGATTCCTTATGATGAAACTTTCCGGATTTTGACCCTACCAACGACCCCCAAAGGAACTGCCAAAGTAATTCCCAATCAGGGAGTCAAAATTAACCACATCTACTATTGGCATAATAGTTTCCGAAATCCGGAAATTGAAAAAACCCAAGTAAATGTGCGCTATGACCCCTATGATGCTGGGATTGCCTATGCTTACATTAAAGGTCAGTGGGTAAGTTGCATCTCGCAGCACTATAGCCGCTTAGTGGGTCACTCAGAGCGAGAAATAATGGTAGCTAGTGAACAGTTGCGTCAACAGCAGAAGAATTACTCCAAACAATTTACAATCACAGCCAAAGCCCTAGCTGAATTTTTAGCAAGTACAGAAGCCCAAGAAGTTATCTTAGAGCAACGGTTACGGGATGTAGAAGCCAAAGAGGTTTTAGCAATAATTGATGGAGGAAAAATTTCGCGACTTCAAGAACAGCCTCCAGCCGCCGAGTGCCTTTCACTTCCTATAAGTCAAGAAGTCTCTCCTAATAGAGATGAGATTGACTCGGAAGAAATTGAACCTTATGAGGAGTTTTGGTAATGCCGTCTTCCCAGAATTTTCCTCCAGAACTTTTAGCCGTCAATCCAGCAGAAAAACTGGCTTACTTTGAAAGTTGTACGGTAGTACACAGGCGACTAAAAATTGCGTATGAAGCTGTAATAGATGCCGTCAATAATCCTGGAGGCGCTTCATTAATCTTTTTGTTTGGCCCTACTGGGGTGGGGAAAACAACCTTACTCCATCAAGTTGTGAAAGTGCTCATAGAGCAGAACTCCAGAGCCATACAACTTGATTGTGGACATATCCCTGTTGCTTATGTAGAAGCTCGCGCTCCTGAATCCGGGTCTTTTGACTGGAAAGACTATTACAAAAGTGTCTTGATAGCTTTGGCTGACCCCTTCGTTGATTATAAACTCAGAACTGGCAGTAGCCGAATTGAGGGTAGTGGCTCTTCTCAACGTCTAATTAAATCAAAAGCTAACCTGTCAGATTTACGAGAAGATGTAGCGGCGATTATTCAACAACGGAGATTAATTGTATTTCTAGTTGATGAAGCCCAGCGCTTCACTAAAATGGCATCGGGAAGAAGACAACAAGACCAAATGGATGCCATTCAGTCAATGGCAAGTTTCACGTCCACCCGGCATGGACTTTTTGGTACTTATGAACTGCTACAGTTAAGGAACTTAAGCGGTCAATTGAGCCGTCGCAGCCTAGATATTCACTTTCCTCGTTATCAAGCGGATTGCTCACAGGACGTTAAAGATTTCAAACGGGTACTCAAGAGTTTTGCCTGCCAAATGCCCTTGTTAGAAACCCCTGATTTAGAGCAGCATTGGGAATACTTCTATGAACGCAGTATCGGTTGTGTAGGGATAGTTAAGAATTGGCTGACACAAGCCTTGAGAAAAGCATTGGCAGAATCCGCCTCTACTCTTAGCTTGGCACATCTTACACCTTATGCTCCCAGTGTGTCTAAATGTATGCAGATGGCAACTGAGGCGATAGAAGGCGAGAAAGCGCTACTAGAATCGGAGAGCGAACTGGGTCGATTGCGTCAAAAATTGGGATTAACCGTGAAGGAGCCATCAACAGCAACAGAAGCTTTGCTCAATAGCTCGACCCGTTCTACGGGTAACAAAAAAGAGAAGAAAACCAAGAAACGTCGTCCAGGAGAGCGTAATCCTCAACGGGATGTCATCGGAGGTGCTCCAAGTGTCAGTTGAAAGCTGGAGTAATCATCAACTATGGTATTCAAAAACCACAACAATCCCAGAGCGCAGCCGCTTGCATCCTCTTGAACCCATTGGTGTAGGAACACCTATGGTAGAAAGTCTGACCAGTTATGTGGCTCGGTTAGCAGCAGCTCATCGGGTGCCTACGGGCATTTTGTTAGCTCAAGAAGTAGCTCCACAAGTCAGTCGATATCAAGGCAATCAGCATCAAGGTTTATCCCGATGGTTTTTCCGTGTCTTCTTCAACGATACGGGAGCCTGGAATGGCATGGGAATTATGGCATCTGAGCCAGTTCATGTGTTAGAAGCACGAACAAAGCAACATCAGTTACGGTTTCTGACTTTGTTAAGTTGGGCTAACGTTTTACCGTCGCGAGGTTTACTGCGTACCAATAAGGCTTGGTGTCCCGTCTGCTATGACGATTGGGAGCGTTGTGGGAAACCCATCTACGAGCCTCTATTATGGTCGCTCCAGGTAGTGACAACTTGTCCTTTTCATCAACAAGTTTTATGGCATCAATGTCCTCATTGTCAGCGATTGCTCTACCCTCTAGAGTGGAATTCCCGACCGGGTTTCTGCTCTAGATGCCAACAGTGGTTGGGTGTGAATTCAATTTTGACGAATGGCGATACCTCTGTGGACGCTTCCCCAGTAGAGCAACCCGATTGGGACTGGCAGATTTTTGTTGTGTACTCCGTGGGAAAAATTATCGAGCTTGCACCTGCTCTCCAGTCTCCTCCACCCTTCAGAAATCTCGCATTAGCCATTGACTTATGTATCCAAGAAGCTACCAACGGTAATGCCAAAGCTTTTGCTGAGTTAATCTACCTGAGTGCTTCCGTACCAGGAGAATGGCGATGTGGTCAGGCACTGGCACAATTAGGTTTGCTCCTTAGAGTCTGTTGGTGTCTTTCTATTCCTTTAGAAGATGTTCTCACTGGACAGGTGATGAAACATCAACCCCTATCGTTGAAGGTTTTGCCTGTCACTCAACAACGCAGAAAAACTAATCGGCGCTTTGATGGGGTGAAAGTACAAATGTTCTTAGAGGCAGCTTTGTCCTTGGAACCACCGCAGTCTCTCAAACAAGTGGCTGCTACTATTGGATATGATCCTGGAGATATTTCCCGATTTTTCCCTGACTTGTGTCACCAAATTTCGGCTCGTTACAGGTTATACCGACAAACAATCAAAAAGTCCTAGGTCTAATCAGGTTATTTGCCAAGTCTCTCTCCAGGTAGCTACTTGTTTCCAGTTCAAGTCAAGTTAACCTCTCCTACTCACTGGAAGCATAAATTGACCACAGGTTTGGGGACAGCTTATGCTTCCACTTTGGACAGGATATGGTTCAAGTGACAACTAAGGTTGCAGCCTTGACAAACTCACTTCCCCGAAAGGGGATGGAAACTTTTAGATCTAACCTCATTGGCTCATCGGCTTGTCGGTTGTATCGAGAGTTGTTACATTTAATTAACTCACAACATCCAAACTTCATCCGTCAATTGCTCGAAGACAGTGCTACTCGTCATTTAACCGAGCTGAATTCGCCAGGGAAGTTAATGAAACAGGTTTGAGACAACTCAGTTTACCCTATATATATAGGAGCAACCCCTTAAAAATCCGGCATTCACCCCATCATGGCACCCCGCAAACGCCGCCAAACCCAACCCCCTCCATCCCGCCATCCCTGGGCGGCGGATACAGAATTAGTCGGACTTGTCTTAGAATTAACCGCCAACGCCCCAGACTCCCTCTATACTCAATACACCGTCGGACTTCACGCCTGGTTCTTAGATCAAGTTCGCCAAACTAACCCCGAACTCTCCGCCTATCTCCATGATGGTCAATCTGAGAAACCCTTCACCCTCTCCCGCTTAGACGGAGACTTCCTCACCTCTGGAAAAAACCTCAAACTCAAACCCAATACAACCTACCGTTGGTACATCACCGCCCTTTACCAACCCCTAAGCCAATGGCTAGCCGAATGGGTTGATCACCTGCCAGATATGATTAAATTACGTCGTGCTGTCCTCAAAATTAGCCGTTGGCACATCGCTTTAGCACCAACCACGTATCCGAACTTATCCACCCCAATCCCCACCCTACCCCAATCCCTAAGCCTCAGCTTCCTCACCCCCACCAGCTTTCGCCGCAAGGGACACCATTTTCCTTTACCGGTTCCCACGAATCTCTTCCACAGCTATTTGCGGCGCTGGAATGATTTTTCTGATCACCCCTTTAACCAAACCGCCTTTTTAGACTGGGTAGAGGAAAACGTGGTGATTCAGCGTCACCGTTTAGAATCGATGAAAGTCGCAGCCGGAAAGAAAGGAGTCGTCACCGGATTCACAGGTGCGATCGCCCTCGGACTGGATTCAGGTGCCAGCCAACACCCAGAATTTAGCCAACTATTCCATACCTTAGCCCAATTTGCCCCCTACTGCGGCACCGGACACAAAACCCCCTTTGGTTTAGGACAAACTCGCTTAGGCTGGTTATCCCCCGAAACCCCCGCCCTCCCCTCAATAGAAACCCTATTAGCCGAACGCATCAGCGAATTAACCCAACAGTTTCTCGCCCAACGCCAGCGCCAGGGAGGAAATCGGGCGCAAGACATCGCCGAAACCTGGGCGACTATATTAGCCCGACGAGAAATGGGTGAATCCTTAAACGCGATCGCAGATGATCTGGATATGCGTTACCAAACCGTCAAAACTTACACCAAATTAGCCCGCCGTGCCATCTTGAACAATGACAGATAACAAGTATTTTTGTAGGGGCGGGTTTAGGGACAATTGTAGGGGCGGGTTTAGGGACTCAATTCAAATATCCACCAATAACGGAACAACAAAACCCGCCCTCCCCACCGATAAATGAACTTTGCACTTCCGCACCCCCATACCCCAAACCCCAAACCCTGCCTACCGTTGACTTAGCTTGTCACCCCTTCAGCCCAAACATTTCCGATGTTGTGAGTTTCGCCAAAAAAACGGGAATCCTGAATCTAAGAAGGACAAAAGACAAAGCATGAGATTCCCCGAATGATACAAAAACTGTCTACACCAAGAATCGAATCCGGACAATCCCTACTGGGGCTACATCTAATCAGTCTCCTCATCGGATACACAGTAGCCGGCTGGTTATTATCCCTTTATCAAGCCCCGGCGCTAATTTGGCTAGGAACCCAAGCCGTCACCGTACACCTAGCTTGGCGAGGCAAAAGCGCGATCGCATTAGCCATCACTTGGGTAGTTGGTGTTGTCTGGATCGGCACCCTAGCCAGGGCGTACCCCCCCAGTCTACGATTCAATTTTCAACTGTTAGTCATTGCCTTATTTGTGATCTGGCTTTTAGGCATAATTCTAGCCTTTGGCGTAGCCTTTGCCAAACAACCGATACAAGCCACCGGATTGAAAAACACTCAAGCCTTTTGGTTTTTAGTCACCCTAGCTTTTAGTGGGTTAGCCGTCGGTCGAATTTTGGACATGATAGTTATACGTTAATCGTTGATCGAGCAACAAGCAGAAAGCCGAAGGATTATTACGGCTACCTTTTCGTATCAGCGATTCAATGTATCCTAACCTGAATAACATTGACTTAAGGCTAGTGGGCAGTACCCATCCTACAGTATATCCGGCTTGTAGTAAGGAACCTTAGTTCCTCTATTCTGTTGGGTTTAGCGAAGTCGAAACCCAACCTACAACCTCAAACGTCAGGACATAACATTCCGAAACCTAAAGCTAAAAAACCGAGTAATCCTTTGAACCCGTTTTAACGGGTTTAAGCTTTAAGCCAGAACTTTAGTTCTCGGCTTAAGTATCAAATTAATCAAGGAGACAATAAAGTGAAAACTTCAACCTTGCCGGGACAATCTCAGCAAAAAATCCCCAACTATGCCGATCGCACGCCCCAGTATTATATCGACAAAATGGAGCCAGAACTCCGGGCAAGTTTCAACACCCAACAGCTTCAGGCAATATTTAATCTGTTAGATGAGGCAATTCCCAAGCCATCGCCCAAGATTGTCGATTTAAGATTTCTAGTCGATTTAATCGTCACCCGCTTCTATGTCGTGTTATTAGTCGGTAAAGATAGGCGACGAAAACCCCGGCGTTATATCCCCAAAGGCGTGGCTAAAGTAGGTAATGTCATCGCGGCGATTATCCTACTGTTAGGCGCAAACCTGCTACTGAGTGCCAGTTTATTCCTATTTGCGTACTTACTCAAATCCTTAGTTGGTATCGATTTCTTTTCCGGCGATCGTCATCTTCCCGATATAATTAAAAGCATTTTCCAGTAAGTAGGGGCGCACTGACGTGTGCCCTTTTCCCGCAGCAATGTGCGCCCGATTTCACCGTCAAATCTATTCCACAATTTTAGCTGCGTCAGTCCAGTCGTGGCGTGACACACCTAATTGGGTGGATTAGCATTACACCCAGAAAACTTAATCAATCAGGGGCTAAAGCCCCTACGACGAACCCAACCTATTCCACAATTTTAGCGCCAGGAGTGCGAGCGTCTCGCTCGCTATTGAGTAAGATTTAAAGACGTAACTCCCTATCTTCTGCTCTTGGCTTTAAGACTCCAAAGTCAAATACCTGCCGGAAATAATTCACGATCACAAAAAACAAAAACCCTAACGATAGAAGGAGTTCGGCAAACTCTTGATCTCTGGAAATAACGAATCCCAACCCATCGGTATATTCAAGAATGACATAGATAACCAACGCTAAACTAAAAAATATCGCCAAAAACCAACTAGGGATTAAATAAGTGAGATAGTGATAACCCCCTTGCTGCTGTTGTCGATGCGAACGATACCAGAAAACAATCCCTAACAAACATAAAAAGCTAATCCCGATAATTCCTTCCCCCCAATAATCCTGAAACCAGACCAAATTATGAATCGTGAATTCTTCTTGAACATTGTAGGTTTCAAAGAAAGGGGGGAGTTCCCAGCCAAACAAGCGTTGACCCCAACTGACCTCTTCTAAGCCGACAAAAAGAAAAAAGGCACTGTAGAGATAGTACCCCCAGCCAAAAACATTTTGACGCAGCCGGAAAAAATAACGACCAATCGGTATGGAAAATCCACCCGCCAGGAAATAAGCAATAACCGTGCCATATTCAATAAATCCCCCCTCATCCAGAATCATCCGATAGGAACGGCTGTCACCGAGGCGAAATTTGATCAGCAGCAGAATAATCGTGGCAAAGATCGGGAAAACTAAGAGAAACCGCTTCATTGTTTCTCGCCCGGAAAACAGGGAAAAATGAACCAACCTTTTAATCGCTGGGCTTTTTCCCAACAGGAACAACAGGATACCTAAAATTAAGGCACTGATATTACTCAAATTCCACGTCCAGCCCGGATAGGACTCTAAAAACGGAGAGATTTTAGCCAGTTGGGCAATAGCGGCACCGATACCAAACAGCATAAACATGATGCTGATGACTCGCGTAAAAATAGTGATCCGCCCTTCCAGCGCTTTGGTTTTGGGATAGAGGCTCATCCTTGATGTTTCGCCAGTAAACGTTGATTGCTTTTCAAAGATTAACGTTTACACTATCACAGTTGTGCCAAGTAACCGTTACTATTGCTATGTATAATATTGAGGCAGTTCAGGGGCAATGCATGGATTGAATTCTTCCTCCTCCACACAAGCAGAACGGTTTCGGCGGCTTCAGAGTCAGTTGCGCGATCGCTGGTCTAGTATTGATCTATTTGACCAGGACGATCGCGACATCTTGGTGGTGCCGTCTGTTACCGTTGATCAGCGGGAACTGGCGAAGATTCCCGGTTTTCTGCACTATGAGGAACGCCTGTTATTTTCCCTGATTCGCTTACGCAATCCCCGCACTCGCCTCATTTATGTGACAGCAGTCCCCCTATCACCGATAGTCATTGATTATTACTTACAACTGTTACCCGGCATTCCCTTTTCTCACGCTCGTGAGCGTTTGATGCTCCTCTCCACCTATGATGCCTCACTCAAACCCCTGAGCCAAAAAATATTAGAACGTCCCCGGTTAATGGCGCGAATTCGTCAGGCGTTGCGTCCCCACAAGTCGTACATGGTCTGTTATAATTCCACTCAGTTTGAGCGAGAGTTATCCGTAAAACTCAGTCTACCCCTTCTGGCACCTGACCCTGATTTACTCCACTGGGGAACCAAGAGTGGGAGTCGGGAAATTTTTAAACTCAGTGGTATCCCCCATCCCGATGGCTGCGAAACGCTGTGGACGGTGGAGGAGTTGGTAGAAGCGGCGGCTGTGTTGTGGGAACGTCATCCTGATTTAAAGCGGATGGTGATTAAACTCAATGAAGGCTTTTCTGGGGAAGGGAATGCGATTCTGGATTTGAGAAAAATCCCCGACGCAGCACCGGGAAAAGCGTCCCATGATCAACGGGTTGCCGCTATCCACGAAGACTTAGACCATTTAGGCTTTCAGGCAAATAATGAAACCTGGACTCAATTTTCCAGTCGCATTCCCGAATTAGGCGCAATTGTCGAGGTATTTATCGAAGGAGAGAACAAGCGATCGCCCAGTGTGCAAGGGTATATTACCCCGAATGGTGACGTGAAGATACTCTCCACCCATGATCAAATTTTAGGGGGTCCCGATAGTCAGATTTATCTGGGCTGTCGATTTCCCGCCGATGCTGCCTATCGCTTACCCTTACAACAGATGGGAATTAAAGTGGGACAAGCCTTGGCAGAAAAAGGTGCGATTGAACGGTATGGTGTGGATTTTGTCGCCGTTCACCAGCCGGAGAAGGGGGAGAATGTTTGGGATTTACAGGCGATCGAAATTAACTTACGCAAAGGGGGAACCACCCATCCGTTTATGTCGCTGCGGTATTTAACCAATGGTCATTACGACGCCTCAACGGGTTTATTTCACAGCCAGCAAGGTCGCCAGAAATATTACATTGCTACGGATAATTTACAACGGGATCATTACCGAGGGTTAATGCCTAATGATCTGATGGATATTATTACCCATTATCGCCTGCATTTTGATAGCAGTACCCGGACGGGCAACGTGTTTCATCTGATGGGCGCCCTCTCGGAGTTTGGCAAACTGGGATTAACCTGTATTGGTGATTCCCCTCCCGAAGCGGAGGCATTTTATAACCAGGTGATGCAAGTATTGGATCACGAAACCACAGGGATTGATAATGACCAGTTTTCTTATCCCTGTGAACCCATTTCCTGGTTCTCTAAGTGATATCGAATCCGCTTGATTGCACACAGATGCAGCTTTCCCGTAGTTAGGATGATAATAAAAATGAGCTATCTCCTAGGGTTTGATTAATGACGACTACATCAGTTTCCAGATATGTCACTCGTAATCCAGACATTTTAAGCGGTGAACCGATTATAATCGGGACGCGCATATCGGTGCGAGTCATTGTCGGCTTATGGCGATTGGGTACTCCTCCTGAAGAAATTCCGGTTCAGTATCCCCAGCTTACTCTGGCTCAAGTCTTTGATGCCCTGAGTTTCTATTTAGATAACCAGGCTGAAATCAATGAGTATATTGAGCGAAATCGAATCCAAAACGATCTGATTCATCCCGCAGTTCGCAAAGCCTTAGAAGCGGAATGAAAATCTTTGCGTCACTCTACACAGATGAGGATATTGCTAATTTGGTTGCCACTCTCCTAAGAGCTAGAGGTTTGGATGTCCTAACAACTCTTGATGCTGGGATGGCGGGTTGCTCTGATCAGCAACAATTGGCTTATGCTGCTGCACAAGAGCGATGTCTATTGACTCACAATCGAGTGGATTATGAAAGATTGCACCTGAGCTACATCGAAATAGGACAACAGCATTCAGGCATCATTGTCACACCTCAAAATAATGCTTATGAGATTGCTAAACGAGTCGGTATCATTCTGAATAGTCTGAGTGCCGATGAAGTTTTTAACCAGCTTTTGTATGTGTAACAATTACCAGAAATCCTGCAAAGATGACGCTCGATAGCCAATAGGATTGGATGCTGACCTTGATTAGGTTAGTTTTGCGTGCCAATACAGCACGGTAGAGATCCCCCCAAACCCCCCTTAAAAAGGGGGGCTTACTTTGGGTTCATCTGAAAACAGCAAAGGCTGAATCAGGATAAAACCAACCCCTCAACCAAAGGTTGTACCATTCCACCCCCACATACTACCCTTGGCATCAGCGAACTCAATATAAATTCGCTTAATCGGGACACCCAGCTTTTCACTAATCACCTGGCAAAAGTCTTGACTCATTGCCTGGGTTTGGGCTGGATTCATCGTGCCAATATTTTTGACTTCCATGTAGCAGGTTGGCTCAACAGTACCGCCAAATGTCATGGATACACCATCTTCAAATGCCGTCATCACATAGGATTCAGGCTTGCCTACATGCTGGGCTAGCTTACCGGAAAGGGTTTTGAGCAACCCTTCCACTATGGTAGGTTCTGGATTACTGACAGATGATTGAACTTTAATCAGAGGCATAGGCTTATTTTTTCAACTTCACTAGAACTGAGATCTTGCAGCACTGGTCATATAGCACTACGGGGTACGGAAAGGACATCAGTTAGTCCAAGAGGGAATAGGGAACAGGGAACAGGGAACAGTAAAGCATGTTTACGCCCTGTCTTAGTACTGCTATAAATCCCCAGTTACCCGGTGGTTGGCAAGAGCAACAAATGATCATAGAAGGGTGTTTAGGTTTATAACTCTTGCCCACTCTACGTCAAATCAGCTTACCCTTAACTGCTGCCAGAGCTGAGTTAGAACCATTTGGGATATGGGAAATTGGCGTTCAGTCTCTAGCCACCATATTGCCAACCGGTGCTTTCGAGTAAAAGCGGTTCTCCTTCCCGGTGGACACCTGCGGCAATCACTTCACCCACATAAACACTGTGATCTCCCTTTTCCACCGAATCGACGACTTTACATTCGATGTAACCGAGGGAGTCAGAAATGATTGGACAGCCTGTCGCTTCTCCTTCATAAAATTCCACATCCGCGAACTTATTCCCAACCCGGCTTTGGGGTTTAAAGAATTTCGCTGCCATGTCTTTTTGTCCACTCTCTAGGAAGCTGATGCTGAACACACCATTTTTTTTCAGCATTTCGTGAGAACCTGTCTCTCTCTTAATACAATTAACCACCAGTGGCGGTTCAAAGGAAGACTGCATCAGCCAACTTACAGTGAAACCGTTTAAGTTATCACCGTCTTTGACGCCGCAGATATATAGACCATGCGGAATCTTACGCAGCATCTTTTTTTTCGCTTGTTCGTCTAGCAAGGCATCCTCTCCCTAGTTGCACAGATATGGCATTCAGTTTACCAAGAGGTTAGGGGTTTTGGGTGCAGGGGAGAGTGTTGACCCTTCACGACCTTCGAGGGAACATGGTTTGTAGGGGCGGGTTTTACTACTATCGTTTCTTTTTGACCCCGATGTGACTAAACCCGCCCTGAGTGAGTGTTAAATTAACTTCCCCAGCTTTCAGACGCGCCATGGCGCGTCTCTACATTACCCTCCCACAACAGACAAGCTAATGAGGACGCCAGGTTTTGCGAACTCGACCTAGAATCCCTTTGCCTGAGAAATTCCGCTTAAACTTCTTAAATTCACCCGCATCTAACCAGACACCGTGACACTGGGGACATTTTTCATACCAGATACTATACCGATCAATATCAATCATGCGAAACATCGTCGCGCCACAGCGAGGACAATATACATCGTCATCTACTTGATCAAATTGATGTCCCGTTTCTGGATCTCCAATGTCCAAACTCTCGGAGTCTTTAATCCGCTTGAGTTTTTCAGCTTCCAGAGAATCAAACCAAATTCCTTTGCAGTTGCAGCAGCGATCAATTTCTATGCCACCATGAGTGATAGACTCCAAGCTTGCACCACATTTAGGACAAACGGTTGGCTTCATAGTTGACTAGGGAACAGGGAACAGGCAATACAATCACTATACTCGCAGAGTTAATGATAGGAATTTTAACGCCATCCGTTAGCCTGTTGGGTTTCACTTACCCCCAGCTTCCCCAGCTCCCCCAGCTCCCCCAGCTTCCCCAGCTTCCCCAGCTTCCCCAGCTCCCCCAGCTTCCCCAGCTTCCCCAGCTTCCCCAGCTTCCCCAGCTCCCCCAGCTTCCCCAGCTCCCCCAGCTCCCCTATCTCCCCTCGCGGCGAAATAGGTGGGAGTGTTCCGGATGGTAAAGGCGGGAACGTGTTCCTACTTTGGTATCTTGGCTAGATATTGTTTCAGGTAAAGACCAGGGTGTTTTTAAGGCGGGACTAATAATATAAAGTGTTGTCCGAATTAGATTTTCCTGGTGAGTGAGTGCTGCCATTTGCTCTAGAGGGACAAGCCACATTTTTTCATCTGACCAACTGATCCGAAAACAGACAGCAACCGGGGTATTTGCTGGATAATGTTGCATCAGTTTGGCTTGGGCGGCGTCTATATGACGAGCGCTTAGGTAAAGACAAAGACTGGCTTGATGCGCGGCTAGGGATGCTAATTCTTCCGACTCAGGTACGGCTGAGGCTCGACCACTAATGCGCGTCAGGATAATGGTTTGTACCACGTCCGGCACGGTGAGTTCAACGCCTAGTTTAGCTGCCGCCGCTTGGTAAGCACTAATGCCAGGAATCACTTCAAAGGGAATTTCCGCCTCGGTAAGGGCTTGCATTTGCTCGTGAATGGCGCTGTATAGACTTAGATCACCCGAATGCAGACGAACTACCGATTTTTGCGATCGCACTCGTTCAATCATCAGGGGTAAGATGTCTTCTAGGGTTTTATTCCCAGTTCTGATAATTTCTGCATCCGGACGGGTTTCCTGCAAAATTTGTGGTGGCACTAAGGAGTCGGCAAATAAAATAACATCTGCTTTTTGCAGCATTTTCAACGCTTTAACGGTTAGTAACTCCGGATCTCCAGGTCCAGCACCAATAATGTAGACGGCTGGGGCTAGGGAAGGGAGAGGGTTTTGAAGTTGAGTAGAGTCAGAACTTTGATACATATAAATTTCCGGATCAGGTTCATAGGGATAAGAAGAAAGAAATGGTAGATGCACCCTGGTTCAGTCCTAGAGATTTTTTCTCTGGGGCTTTTGTTATTTTTAGACGACTTTTCCGGATTAGGTTCATAGAGATAAGAAGAAAGAAATGGTAGATGCACCCTGGTTCAGTCCTAGAGATTTTTTCTCTGGGGCTTTTGTTATTTTTATACGGCTTTTCCGGATCAGGTTCATAGAGATAAGAAGAAAGAAATGGTAGATGCACCCTGGTTCAGTCCTAGAGATTTTTTCTCTGGGGCTTTTGTTATTTTTAGACGACTTTTCCGGATCAGGTTCATAGGGATAAGAAGAAAGAAATGGTAGATGCACCCTGGTTCAGTCCTAGAGATTTTTTCTCTGGGGCTTTTGTTATTTCAGTTAAACTGTTCGGCATTTAAACCTTAATGTCAAGAATTGCGGAATCCTTGTCGTAGTATGAGCATCTTGCTCACTACATTAAGTAGAATTCCACTGACTTAAAGCTGGTGGGCAATGCCCACCCTACGGTACTTTTGTTATTCTCCACCTCACCGTATTTTGGAGTTTGTGAAGAGTGCCGCAGGTCTCAGTTTAAACTTGTATGTAGATGGTATTCTAGCGTTAAATTGACACCAATGAACCCTGTGCTACTCAGCAACCGTATCCCATTGCTGATTTTCTGGTGGTACAACATCTGGGAGAGGACGACGGAACCAGTAGAGCCATGCTAAACCTGCCAATCCCAAGAGAATTGATACTAAACTGACAATTTGAGCAATGCGTAAAGGTCCGACCATCAGACTATCCGTTCGTAATCCTTCAATCCAAATGCGACCTGCACTATAACCCACCAGATAAATTAGGGCCAATGTGCCAACTTTCAGGTGCGGTTTTCGTTTCAAATCCCGAAAAAATAAGGTGATCAGTATGGCAAAAATCAATAAATTCCACAGCGACTCATAAAGAAACGTGGGATGGAAATATTGATAATTGATGTACCCTGGAGGGCGCTGTTGGGGAGGAATATACAGTTTCCATGGTAAATTTGTGGGACTGCCAAAGGCTTCTGAGTTAAAGAAATTACCCCAACGTCCAATAGCTTGCCCCAAAATTAGCGAAGGAACAACCAAATCGGCTAATAACCACACCGATAGTTTCTGAATCCGGGCAAAAATGATCGTGGCGACAAGTCCACCCAAAATAGCACCGTGAATGGCGATACCCCCTTTCCAAATCGCAATAATATCTTCCGGGCGTTGGGCGTATTGTTCCCATTCAAACAAGACATAGTAAAGTCTGGCACAGGGAATTGCCCCAATCACCAGCCAGATGGCTAAATCCGCGATCGCGTTTGGATCGACGTTACGGCGTTTGGCTAAATATTGGGATAGACTGACTCCAATTAATACGGCTGACGCAATTAATAAACCGTACCACCGGATCGTCAGTGGTCCTAGCTTCACCAGAATGGGTCCTGGAGAGGCAAATTGAAACGCCAGGATCAGGGAAGGTATGGTTTGCAGCATCGTGGGTATGGCGGAGACTAAACAAATGTCCGATTGGATAGCATTTTAACTCTACCATCCCATTGTTCCGGCTCCACCTTTGAAGGGTCCGACTATATCGTTAGTGATCCATCCCCCGTAGAAGTCCCCCGGTTGAGATTGAACTAATTCATCATCGACATAGCAGGCGTCCATTTTACTGGCGTAAAAGCTAACGTGATCTTTAATCGAAGCAAACTCTGGAGTTGGCTGAGGATAATACCAGGCGGCATTGGCAGCCCGCTTGTCACCTACCACAACGTCGGCATATCCAGCCATTCCCTTCCATTCACAAAAACTTTTACGCCCTGTCTTGGCTAAATGTTCTAGTTTAATGTCTTCCGGTGGGATGTAATAGCAGGGAGGATGGCTGGTTTCCAATACCCGTTTTGCCCGTCGGGTATCTGCGATCGCGATCCCGTTAAAGATTATCCGAATATGCTTTGTTGTCTCCTCTAGGCGAGGAGGACGTGGGTAATCCCAGACAGATTCTTGACCAGGTTCAGGAGTAATACGATTGGGTTTCACGGTTTAGCTGTTTTCTCTAATGAGACGGCAGATTAGATGCTGTAGGTCTATGTATGTGTTGATAATGTTACCAGTTTATCGAAAAATTTTCTAATCAATGCTCAATCTCATCCATTCTGAGCAGGTTTATACTCAATCAATCAATTAATCGACCCTTGGTATTAAAAATATGTTGATTGATCAAATACTCAAGCAAATCTTAACCTTTTCCTTATCGGTCATATCCCCAATTAAACGCTGTAAAGGAGGAGGAAGTTCTTTGATCAGAGTTGGTACAGCAAAAATCTGTTCTTGTTCTAAACGTTCTGGATTTTCGTAGATGTCGATAATTTCCAGTTCATAACGTCCTTTTAGGTGTTCTTCACAGATGCTTTTTATATTTTTAACCGCTTGGATCGATTTGAAATTATTTTGAGCAACATACAAACGAAAAACATAAGTTTCTACCTCCAGGTTAACCAAGGAATCTAAACTAGATTGAGAGTCTTCGATTAACTCCGACGACTTGTCATTATTTTTGTCGAAATCATTCATGACGATGCTGTTTTGCCTCCCTATAATACTAATCTAGTCATTGTACCGTGACTTCCTCTAAAACTGATCTGCTAAAGGATTCATTTTTTTTGATTATGTATTATGTATTACTTATTAATTCTTATCCTTACATCTCCTCTAGGGAATCAGAATCACGTATCTGCGCCCTTAGTTGACGATCTTGGATCAGTGTCTTCTCCCGCAACTTCTCTTGCTGAATCATTTGCTCGATTTCTTCTTTTTGAGTTTCAAATTCAGCTTGCAACGCTTGAATCTGAACTTCCATAATCTGGCGTTTGCGTTCGATTTCATGTTGCTTACGTTCAATGGCTTGTCGGCGAACTAATGCCTCTGCCTTTTCTTGTGATTCTTGGATGGTTCGTGCGGTTCCCGCCATGACACCACCTGCTCCCAGATACACATCTACTAATTTCACCCCTGTATCTGTCAAACGAAATTCACGGACTTGATGAGAATGTTTCATGCCGCGAGATTTCAGGACAAACAGTAAACGATTGCGTTCACCGCTACTTTCGTCATCCCGCAACAGCAACCATGTATCCATTAACGAGGAAATACCTAAATCCGTCTGTTCCAGAGGATTTCCGCCTAAATTTAGATGGGTCAAAACCGTGGTGATTTGGAGCGTTTTAAAGAAATCAACCAGACGCATCATAAATGATTTGACTTGCATATAGTTACCGATATCCGTCAGATTGGATATCGGATCGATGATCACAACGGTGGGTTTAAACTTATTAACAAAACGATGAATTTTGACTAAATGCATCTCTAACCCATAAAAGGTTGGACGCATGGCTTGAATTTTTAACAAACCTTTTTGTACAGATGGTTCTAAATCGATGCCAATTGATCGCATATTGCGGATAATCTGGCTAGCCGATTCCTCGAAGGCGAAGTAGAGACATCGTTCTCCCCGCAAGCAAGTTGCCTCAGCGAAATGGGCGCACAGTGAACTCTTACCTGTTCCCGCTGTACCAGAAATCAGAATACTGCTGCCACGAAAATAGCCTGCACCTCCCAGCATGCTATCCAAGCGCTCAACGCCTGTAGATATCCGCTCATTGGATACCTGGTAATCTAATCCCACAGAGGTGAGAGGTAATACAGAAATCCCGTCGTCTTCAATCAGGAATGGATATTCGTTTGTACCATGTCTAGAACCGCGATACTTGACAATATGTAATCGTCGTGTTGCCAGTTCATTGATGATCCGTTGATTGAGGAAAATAACACAATCGGAAACGTATTCTTCTAAACCCTGACGAGTGAGCGTATTTTGACCACTTTCACCCGTAATAATCGCCGTCACGCCCTTTTCTTTAAGCCACAGAAACAGTCGCCGCAATTCAGAACGCACGATCGCATTATTTTGCAATCCGGCAAATAAAACCTCTAGGGTGTCTAAGACAACCCGCTTGGCATTAATTGAGTCGATGGCATAGCCGAGACGAATAAATAAGGCTTCGAGATCATATTCGCCAGTTTCCTGGATCTGAGTGCGATCAATATGCACATAATGAAGCGCCAGTTTCTTCTGATCAGCTAATGCTGTTAAATCCCAACCGAAGGAAGCGACATTCTGCGTCAGTTCATCGGGTGACTCTTCAAAGGAAATGAAAACACCTGGTTCCTGATACTCCGTGGCACCATGTACCAGAAATTCCATTGCCATCAGTGTCTTACCGCAGCCGGCTTTGCCGCATAGTAATGTAGGACGCCCTTGAGGTAATCCACCATTGGTAATTTCGTCAAGTCCCTGAATGCCAGTTGGACATTTAATTAGCTGGGCTTTGTTTTTGTCGTTTGTCATTTGTCATTCGTGTATATAAGGGGTTGAGGAATAGTTACAGGACTTGTCGGAAGTTGGATTTATCTCTATTAACCTACTTAGAGAGAATTTGGCGATTTTAATCGAGTCCATTTATTCTCTCGGTTGATTCGTCCTTCATTTTATCTCTATGGTTTCCCACCTCAACTCTTACTGAGGCGGTAGAATTAGATCTAGACCCGACTGCCTCAATCTCACCTCTAGTCCGGCTACTAATCTTGACAAAATCAACAATCAGTGCAGTAAAGAATTATCAGGCTTATGGCTTACTCCGTCACCTCGTCCTCCCATTCCCCCGTATCCCCAGAAAAGAGTCCGCTAAATGGAACCAAAACACCGCTATTAGGAGCAAGTTTGGCTGAGTTAACCCATTGGGTACAACAGCAAGGACAACCTGCCTATCGGGGACGCCAGCTTCATAACTGGATTTATCAAAAAGGGGTGCGACGCCTTAGTGAGATTTCAGTCTTTTCCAAGTCATGGCGGCAAGCCTTAGTTGATGTCCCCATTGGTCGTTCTACTCTACATTATCGCTCTCAGGCTCCCGATCGCACGGTCAAATATTTGCTGCGGTTGGCAGATGGAAATATTATTGAAACCGTCGGGATTCCCACTGCTAATCGGTTAACGGTTTGCGTCTCCTCCCAAGTCGGTTGTCCCATGGCGTGTGACTTTTGTGCGACGGGGAAAGGCGGATTTACCCGGAATCTCCACCCTCACGAGATTGTTGATCAAGTTTTGACGGTTCAGGAGGATTTTGGGCAACGGGTGAGTAATGTTGTATTTATGGGCATGGGAGAACCCTTACTGAATTTAGAGGCGGTTCTCGCGGCTGTGCGATCGCTCAATCAAGATATTGGCATTGGTATGCGATCGCTGACCATCTCCACCGTAGGCATTCGCGATCGCATTCGTCAACTGGCAAAACATAAACTGCAATTGACCTTTGCTGTCAGTCTCCACGCTTCTAATCAGCAACTACGCGAACAATTGATTCCCAGTGCTAAACGCTATCCGTTAGCTGATTTACTACAGGAATGTCGGGATTATGTCAAGATAACCGGACGCCGAGTTACCTTTGAATATATCCTTTTAGCCGGACTAAATGACCAACCCGAACATGGAATAGAATTAGCTCAACACCTACGCGGATTTCAGAGTCACGTTAATTTGATTCCCTACAATCCAATTAGCGAAGTGGATTATCAGCGTCCTAGTCCCCGGCGAATTCAAGCCTTTGTTGAGGCATTAGAACAGCATAACATTGCCGTCAGTGTGCGTCGTTCTCGCGGTTTAGAAAAAGACGCCGCCTGTGGACAATTAAGGGCTTCAACGGTTTGATAAAAGAAAGGTAGAGGCAAGAGGACTTCAGGGTAGGAGACAGGCTAAACAACTCGCGATCGCCACCATTACACAATCCTTAAAAACATGCAAACAGTAGAAAGCTGCCAGTCGGTTCTGAACGCAGGGAAAACGACAACCGAAACAGCGTTACAATTATTTGACGCTCTCGAACCCGTGGATTTAGACTTTATGATTGGTCGTTGGCAAGGATCGGGACTCCATACTGATCACCATCTGGATGGCTTCTTAGAAACATTGAATTGGTATGGAAAAGAATTTGTTGATCCGGAGACAGTTCACCCATTGTTATTTTTAGATAGCCAGGGAACAATTTTTAAGGTTGCGCCCCATCCCACAGCAATTAACGTACTTTTTAATTTGCCAATTCTCAAAAATGACTCTCTGAAACCTTGGCTAAGCTTGACGAATTCCTTCCTGAAACCCTTTGTGAAAACTGAGGAAAGTCAAGCGCGACTCCGAATGATGGACTATCGAGGAAAAGTCAGTGCCACGATGATCTATGATCATTTGCCGATTAATGACTCGTTTCGGAAAGTAGATGACAATACTGTGTTAGGAATTATGGATTTGAAACGCTCACCCCAACCGTTCTTTTTTGTGCTTAAGCGCAGTGTCACCCATTAATAATATAGCAATCGCCATAGCGGTTAGGACGCATCATTTGATAGGTTAGTTAACCTTATGTCCAGAAACCGTAGGGGCGCACAGACGTGCGCCCGATTCAATGGTGAAATCTGTTCCACCATTTTAGCTGTGCCACGCCAGTAGGTTCTTACTTTTCACGGGATCTGGAAAACCTCTCTCCAAACCTCTCTCCTACAAGGAGAGAGACTTTGAATTCTCCCGCTCCCCCTCACCACAGCACTTATTCAGCAACCCCTAACTAGGATTCGTTGCTAGTTTGAATCCCAGGGCTTTTTTCTTCATCGTCTGGAAAATATTGTAGAAGCCATTGGCACGAGAGGGGGTTAAGCTGACATTTAACCCGGTTTCTTGGATAAACTCTGGGGACACGTCCACAATGTCCTCTGGGGGAAGCCCATTCAACCCTTCAATCAGCAGCGCCACTAGCCCTTTGACTAACTGGGCGTCTGAATCTCCTTGATACCATACCTTGCCGTCTTCTAGGTTGGCAGTGATGTAAACCTGGGAAACGCAGCCTTGGACTTTATTTTCCGGTGTTTTGTCTGCTTCTGGCATATCCTGAAGCTTCTTGGCATACCAGAGAAGCTGTTCATACCGTTGTTTAGGATTCGTCCGTCGCTTAAATCGCTGCACAATTTTGGCGAGGGAATCGGGTAGAGGGGTTGAGGTTGATGACATACCCAGTATTCAAGACCTACTGTTCACATTTATCCTAACAAGACTTATGCAATTCTACTCATGCAACCCAGAAAACAGAAGTCAATCCTTAGTCAGGGCGGGTTTAGTTACATCTGGGTGAGGTCAAAAACGATAGTAGTGAAACCCGCCCCTACACACTTGGTTAGGGCGGGTTTTGCACAAACGTTATCATCAATAGCGACAAGAGATTCCCTAAACCCGCCCCTACGCATTCAACACTGTTGGCTAATCGAGTTTCCGTTATTCTAGATCACTTAACCGCGAGTGGTATTCCAAAGCAAATTGTGGACAATCTCTACTGGCTGGATCAGATTCAACTGTCACAACGTTCCCTGGTGGGAGAGAAAGCCTTTGGCTTAAGTCAACTTGGGCAACAAGGGTATCCGGTTATTCGCGGCTTTGTGATTCCAGCGATCGCGTTTTGGCAAGTCATCGCTGATTTAAGTCAATCAGAACCCTTGTTAGCCGATTTACCCCAGTCCTCGTTGTACGTGAATGTTGATAATCCCCGTCAGTTGCAACAGGTTGCTCAACATATTCGCCAAGTGATTACCTCTGCCACTGTATCAGACGGTTGGCGATCGCAGATTCTGGATGCAGGGTCAACTCTAGACGCTCCCGCCCTGATTTTACAGCCTTCTATGTCACTTCCTGAGGTGCGATCGCGGACGCCGATGTCTACTCATCCGGTTAACCGTGAGGATTGGGCTGAGTTTGCGCCGATTCCAGAACTTTTAGCATCTCATTATTGCCGCAAACAGCCGGATGCTCTGATCCATACTTTAAAGCAGGTGTGGGCAGAATTGTTTCGAGCCAAAAGCTTATTTTACTGGCAACGGGTTGGCATGGGACTGGATCAAATTAATTTAGCGGTTCTGGTACAACCGATCTATGACACTTTAGCCTCTGGCGTTCTCCAGGCGAAATCTGATTTCTGTCAGATCCAAGCCACCTGGGGACTAGGGATAGCAATTACTCAGGGTAAAGTCTTACCCGATACCTATCAAATTGCGGTTCCCACCGATCAACTTTTGCTAAGTCAACCAGGAAATAAAACCCTCGCCTATCGGCTGAACCCGGAACCGACAGGAAATGCCGTGCAAGCTTATCCCCTCAGCCAAGGAGAACAGCAGCAGTTTGTTTTGGACGATAACGCTTGGCAACCGATTATGGCGTTATCCAGAAAACTGCAAACCCAATTCAATCCCCCCTTTTCTTTTGACTGGACTCTTTGTAAAATTCCCAACACGACAGAACCTCAGCTATACGTGACTCAATTTCGCCCTCAGTCTGCTTCTTCTGCTGAATCATTCCCCTCCCAACCTCAGTCACTGCGAGGATTATCGGCGGCGTCTGGACAAGTAACAGCCGTGGCGCAAGTGATGATTGGGGAGGAACAAAATTGGCGGACTATCCCTCCGAATCGGATTTTAGTGACTCAAACGATTGCTCCTGATTGGCTACCTATATTAAGACAAGCCGCAGGGGTGGTGACGGAACAGGGGGGAATGACGTCTCATGCGGCAATTGTGGCGAGAGAATTGGGGATTCCAGCGGTGGTTAATGTTCCTGGGATTACCCAATTGGTACAAACGGGGGAGGTACTGTTGGTAGATGGCGATCGCGGCGAAATTCAACGTTTAGCCAGGGATGCTAAACAGCTTGAAGAAGCCGTAGATGTCGCTATTGAGAAGCAGGAAACCCTTGCCGATGCCCCATCACAGAGGCAGTATAACCGATTTCCGATTGCGACTCAATTGTTGGTGAATCTCAGCCAAACCCAATCTCTGGAACGAATTCGGGATTTACCCATTGATGGGATTGGCTTATTGCGATCGGAATTGATGATTTTGGACGTATTGAATAATCAACCCCCCCAGGAATGGTTGCGACAGGGGCGGAAACAGGAGTTAATCACCCGCCTTGCCCAATTGATCATGCAGTTTGCGGCGGCGTTGATGCCACGACCTGTATTTTATCGTTCCCTGGATTGGGGTGAAGCGGAATTGATCCATGGGGATACGTCGAATGTGAATGGTTCAACCTTATCGGTGGTGAATGCAATGTTGGGGCGGCGGGGGACTTATCGTTATTTACATGATCCGACGAGTTTTGATTTGGAACTGGCGGCATTACATCAACTTTATGCTCAGGGGTATAGTAATGTTCAGTTAATGTTGCCATTTGTGCGGACGGTTGAAGAGTTTGTCTTTTGTCGCCGTCGGGTGGAACAAGCAGGATTAATGGATAATCCTCATTTTCAACTTTGGATTATGGCAGAAGTGCCATCGATACTGTTTTTACTGCCGGATTATGTGAAAGCGGGGGTGCAGGGAATCTCGATTGGTACGAATGATCTAACGCAATTGTTATTAGCTGCTGATCGCAATTTGGGGGAGTTAGGTTCAACGTTAGATGGACGCCATCCCGCCGTCATGGGAGCGATTAAGCAGTTGATCGATATGGCAAAAGGGGCGGGGATTCCTTGTGCAATATGTGGTCAAGCCCCAGCCCAGTATCCGGAAGTAGTGGAATCCTTGGTGGAATGGGGAATTCAGTCTATTTCTGTGGATGTCAGTGATGTGGAAGCGACTTATTATGCGATCGCTCGCGCAGAACAACGGTTACTTTTAGAGGCTGCACGGCGCTCATTAGAAGGGTAAGGATTCAACTGGATAAGCTGTTCGGCATTTAAACCTTAATATCAATAATGGCGCAATCTTTGTAGTGCGAGCATCTTGCTCGCTACTAATACCCAATTTAAATGCATGACAGCTTATGAGATGGTTATTGTCCCGATTAACTGATCAACAGGTTAGGGAACCCATTCCCTCGGTTCACCCAGGTTGGTTGTTAGCCTGGGGGCAATTTCGCGCTGAACCCCCTGATTGTACGTTCTTGATTCCTAACCAGTTAGCGGTAACTCAGATTCAACCCGCTTTTAGTCCTCAAGCAGAGTATGGGGTGGTGGGGGATATTTGGTTAAGTAATTCTGCCCGATTATTGCAACAGGTGGGAATTGAACCTGGGGATTGGCGGGGAACCGATCAAGGGTTGGTGGCGCTGCTGTGGGAACGCTGGGGACAAGATTGTTTAGAGTACCTGGAAGGGGTATTTGGACTAGCGATTTGGCATCAACCGAGTCAGAGGTTGTGGTTGGTGCGCGATCGCGTCGGCGGTCGGACGTTATATTATACGATTGTGGGTTCCTCTTGCTGGATTGCGCCTCGGTTGAGAACCCTGCGCCCCTACCATTCAGCCGACTTGGATTTAGTTGCGTTGCGGGATTATTTGTGTTGTGCTTTTGTCCCTGGAGAACGCACGCTTTGGCAACAGGTGCGGGAATTACGTCCAGGTACGGTGTTGCAGTTACCTGATGGACCACCCAACTATTACTGGCAACCGCAAGAGCAAATTACCCATCCTCAGCAAAATTTATCATGGCACTCTCAGCAGTTGCGATCGCGCCTCGATCAAGTAGTTCAGAGTTACTTACCTACCAATGAATCGGTGGGGGTTTATTTATCGGGGGGATTAGATTCCAGTTGCATCACCGCACTCACGGCTAAGTTTCATCAGCATCCGGTTCATACCTACTCGATTCATTTTGGCGCCAATTGTCCCAATGAATTAGACTTTTCCAATTTAGTTGCCCATCATTGCCACACGCAACACCATATCTTAGAAATTACTCCAGAACAGATGTGGCAACAATTACCGATAACCATGGCACAGTTGGATGATCCGATTGGTGATCCGTTAACGGTTCCCAATTATTTGTTAGCGCAACTAGCGAAGGAAGCGGTTACGATTATCCTCAATGGTGAAGGGGGAGATCCTTGTTTTGGCGGACCGAAAAATCAGCCAATGTTACTCAAGCAGTTATATGGTTCTCCGGAAAATAATCCTAATTTAGTAGCGGCTTATTTGAACTCCTTTAAAAAATGCGCTCCAGATTTGCCGAGGTTGTTTCAAGCTGAAATATGGGACGCGGTTAACTCTGTACCCTCTGTCTTTGAGACGGATTTGTTTTCATCAGCACAGTATTTGAATCGGTTAATGGGGCTTAATATTAAATTTAAAGGTGCGGATCATATTTTAACCAAGGTGAATAATCTGACCCGTTCCGCTGGATTAGATGGGCGTTCTCCCTTATTTGACCAGCGAATTGTGCAAATGGCAATGGAAATTCCGCCGGAATATAAACTAGCAGGGAATCAGGAGAAAGCCGTTCTCAAGCAAGCGGTTGCCGATCTCTTACCTAGGGAGATTATTCAGCGACCCAAAAGCGGGATGATGGTTCCAGTGCAGTTTTGGTTCCGCCACTATTGGCAACGACAAACCAAGGCATTGTTGTTGTCCAAAAAATCCGCGATCGCGCCTTATTTAAATCAGTCAGTAATTCGCGATTGGATTGAGTATCGGGGAGATACCTGGAGGCGGTATGGGGTTAAACTTTGGTTGTTGGTGAGTTTGGAATATTGGCTGAATTGATGTGTTTGGGTTGGGGGCAAATGGGTGACATCGAGATTGTATTTTTTTAACGCAGAGGACGCAGAGGAAAACGCAGAGGTACGCGGAGGGGGTTAAAGGTTGGCGTGGCAGATTTTAGGGGATTCTGGAAAAAGCGGAAATGATATGATTTGTTATTGTGATTTGCTGAAACTGCATCTATTTAAGGTAACAATGATTCTGGTGATTGCTACAAATAATTATATGACTCACAACTTGGGGCGGGTTTTATAATATCAGGGTGTCCAAAGACGATAATAGCTAAAACTGCCCCGACAAGACGTGCCATGGCGTGTCTCTACCGTACTTTTTCACCCCCTTCAATGCGGCTCAACTCTCCCACCTATTTTACTCTTCTCTTACTCACGAACATTGTTTTAGGAGTATTCGTTTTTCATTATGGTTTATCTATCAGTTATATTGATGCCGTTTATTTTGTTGTCACGATTGTCACCACCATTGGGTTCGGGGATTTTAATTTAGCTGCTGCACCGTTAGGAATTAAAATTTATGGGATATACCTGATGTTATCAGGGGCTGGGGGCTATGCCATTCTATTTAGTTTAGTGGTGGATCGGTTAATTAAGAATAAGCTCTTGGAGATAACAGGAAAAAAAACGTATAAGATGGAAAATCATGTAATTATCTGCGGCTTTGGTAAAGTTGGACAAAAGATACTCGACACGTTGTTACTGTTAGGGGATTCGGTTCTGGTGATTGAGAAAAATGAAGAGACACAGATTGATCTCTTGCAAAATCAAAATATTCCCTACATTATCGGTGATATTTGTCAAGCCGAAACCCTAACTAAAGCAGCGGTTGCTAAGTGCAAAGCCATTATTTTTTGTACGGATAATGATTTGGCTAATTTAGAAGGTGCATTAACCGCGCAGGAAATTGAGCCAAATGTGCGGATAGTATTGAGAATTTATGACCAAACCTTAGCCCGAAAAATTCAGAATGGATTTAATCTTAAACTGGTGTTTTCCACATCCACATTAGCCGCACCGACATTTGCCCAAGCCGCCCATGATGAAAATATTATTAGTACCACACGGGTGCAAAATGAGGTGTTTTTAACCACAAAACTTCTGATTACATCCCAGAGTCAGTTGGATGGGATACGCTTTGCTGAGTTACAGAATCAGTTAGAAGTGGCGGGGTTAGTGTTATATAAAGCCAATGGGCGGCAAATTCGATTTCCCCAAGCCGATGAGGTATTACAGGGAGGCGATGAGATGATTGTTACGATTAGTCGAGACAGTTATAAAACGATTAAACGGTTGAATAAACGGAAATACTAAAATTAGTAACCGTAGGGGCGCACCGACGTGCGCCCGATTTTACCGTCAAATATCTTTCACCCTGTTAGTTTTCATTAAATACAGTTTAGATCCCCCTAAATCCCCCTTCAAAAGGGGGGAATTGGCTTGTAATTTTTAACCAAAACTGTCGGATGCAACCAAATAAACATCACTACTACTACTCTCACTCTCAACGTCTATAAATACTGAATCTCTCCCCCCTGTGCTAATTTGACTCCGGTTAATTCCTTGAGTCACTATCTGTAATAGTCGTTGCGGTGTAAATGATTCCAACTCGACAAAATTCCCGGATTTTAACCAGGCAAATTCTTCACCCGATAAGTCTAGTCGTACCTCTAACCCTAATTGTTCCGCCTCTTCTGCTGACTGTGGGGAGGATTGAATAAAAAGATTGCGACTATTTAAGACATGACGTGGAAGTAATCCTAAATCATAAATGGTGACGGTACTATCAGCAAACCAATTGGAACTTGTTTGCAGGTTATGAATCAGGGTGATACCATGAGGACTGGCATTATGTAGGGCGTAAACCTTTAATTCGGGATTGCGTCTCAGCATGTCTAATACCGTTGAAAAAATGCCTTGGGGATACCCAGTAATACTTAGCACCGCACAGTTATTTTCAAAGTGAAAATTATTAGCAATCAGCAGTTGAGCAATTGTGGCACTATCACAGACGACAACTCGGTCAAAACTATAAGCGGTGATATCCGGATTAATGGATGTGGGTAAACGTTTCTGATTCGGAGAGGGTAAAAGTTGTTCAACTGTGCCATTAATTTGTTGCCACCGTTCTAACCAACTTTGGAATTTACTCAGTGTAATCGAAACGGTTTGGAAGAATGTGCTTTGGCGACGCGACTGTCGAATTCCTAAATAGAACGATAACATACCGACAATAATAGTTATCGCAAATTGGCAAAAAATCAGCCAGTTACCTCCACTACCATCGACGGTAAAGAATAAAAGAAATAAAATTCCATAGAGAAGCAAAAATCCACCAATAATTTGTAAATATCTAGCATTGCGATTACGGACTCTTCTGAGCGTATTGGCAGAATTGCTGATTTGGTAACAGGCAAAAATTAAGAGCGGGATTCCGATGTAAGGAATAATAACAATCAGAATCCAGGCAAATATTTGCAGGACAATATTGTTGCTCTTGCGTTTAATTCTCTTGTTGATAAGGTAGTATAATTGTTGAGGGGTAAAGTATAGACTCCCATTTACTGAGAGATCCGAGATAGCTTTGGCAAAAAATGGATCAGTGATTTTGGTTTGACCCATAGTTGTGGGTTCAAAGGCAAAGGGATGACCGCAATTTTTGCAGCGTCCTTGATTGGCGGTGCGGTCTTTGAGATTATTATCAGTTTGACATTGAATACATTTCATAATTAGGCAATTTGTATTTTTAACTATTTCTGTAATTGGCTAAAAAATTCACTCACATACTCTCCATTCCTCTCCATTCCTCTGCGTCCCTCTGCGTCAATCTCTGCGTCCCTCTGCGTTAAAAAAAATTTTGAGGTTTACTAAGGCGCACATTAGGTAAAGGGCGCACGTCAGTGCGCCCCTACGCACCTGGGAAATTAAGCAAATAACTGATTTTTTAACAAAACACTATAATCTTCCCGTTTTCTGATTAATCGGTGAGTTCCTTGTTCGACTAAAACCTCAGCCGGACGAGGACGGTGTAAGAAATGGGACGACATCGCATATCCGTAAGCACCGCTATCGAGAATCGCGATAACATCTCCAATCTTTAAGGCGGGGAGTTGACAGTTGCGCCCCAAGTAATCCCGTGAATAGGTGGTATTTCCACACACATCGGTGGGATACAGTTCACCCTGGGTATCGGTGAAACTGATAATTTTTCGATAGCCACCATGTACCGAAGGAACGGATAAATTTGCTACTGTGGTATCAACACCGATAATTTGTTTCCCATTTTGCCACTTGACGGAAACGACTTTCGCTAACAAGGACGCACATCCTGCGATCGCGGCACGTCCAGGTTCTATAATTAAGTCTATAGGTCTGCCAATTGTCTCAAGTTTCTGAGTTATCGCCTGACCAAATCCTTGCCAATCAAAAGCGACGCCATTCCCCTGATAGGGATAACCAAATCCACCGCCAAAGTCTAAATAGTTCCAATCCGGTAATTGTTGACCAATCTCGCATAAGGAATCAATTACTTGGGTAAAAGCTTTGGTTGCATTGGTTCCAGTTCCGCGATAGAAATGGATACCTTTGAGTTGTAATCCGGCTGATTGAGTAAGGTTCAGCGCATCGGGGAATTCTTCGGGTCTAACCCCGATGCGGCTATCCCCAGTTAATTCGGGTACATTTAACCGTAATCCTAAGTTTAATCGGGGTAATTTAGAATTTAAGGCGTGATAGACTTGACAGCATAAATCTAATTGGGAAATACTATCTAAATTTAAGGTCGTAATTCCCCAGTGAAGCACTTGCTCCATTTCTGGATAATTTAAATTACTGCCACTGTAAACAATTTTATCCGGGGTGAATCCCGCCTTTAAACCTAAATAAATATCTCCGGGGGTGTTTGCATGAAGTCCCCACCCCTCTTGCTGGAAGATTTGCAGCAACGCGATATTACCATTCGTCACGCTGGCAAACTGGAACCGAGTGCGCGGATAGGGGACAGCGTAAGAGATATAACGAATTGTATCCCGTATGCGATCGCCTTGATAAACATAGAGGGGTGAACCGTAGATATTCAGTAATTCTTGGTCATTCGTCATGAGTCATTGGTTATTCGTCATTGGTGATATCGGTGTTTGTAGGGGCGACCCGCCTGCATCAATGAACAACTCTTTTCCTATCAATTTTGTCGGGTCGCCCTTTGTTCTGATGTGAGGGCGTAAGGCTTGCGTCCCTACATTCCTCAACATTTAGGTGTACCAATAGCACCTAAGTGCCTTAAAATGCTTAATCTATCATAGATTCTTAACAATTATAATAGTTTAGTATTCCTTAAGTGTTGTTTCCAGCCAACCTATTTCCTTTTTAACTTGTTCATTTTTCTCCCTTAAAAGTCGTTCTAAATTTCCCGATGGCAAAGCTTGCAATGTTTTATAGATTGTAAAAAATGGGTCTTCCGGACTTAGTGTGCTAAACTATCAACTTTAATGAATCAGGAAGCCTACCACACAAGGACTGTAGACTTTAACCACCTCAAAACAAATTGAAATTCGGGTAAAAATGGTTAAAGCTATTGCTTTCCAATATTCTGGCAAATTAAACTAACAATTTAGTACACTAACTACGGAAGACCCGGGTTTGTACCATGGGTGCAATGAAGTCGGCAAATTCGCCATCTTCAAAGTTCTTATTCCAATCATCTGGTTTGCGGTGGGGATTGGGGTCAAGGTTATCGGCTAGGCGCATGAAGACATAATCACACTTGATACCATTGAGTTGGGTTTCTGGAGTGATACCCCAATCTTCAATACAAGCACCTGTTAATGTAGCTCCGGTTAAGTCGGTGTAATCGAGTTGGGTTTGGACGAGTTTGGCTCTGGATAAGTCCGTATCTTGCAAGTTGGCTTCGCTTAAATCAGCACCGATAAAACTAGCATCGGCTAAGTTTGCCCCTTGTAAGTTGACACCGCGCAGGTTGTAGCGGTCAAAGTTCTGAGCTTGTCCCTGTCGGGTAATTAGCAGTTGTCGCACCTGAGCATCTTTAATATAAGTTATACCAGGGCGAACCTGATCAAGTTGTTTGGTGTGATAAAAACAAGTACGAATAAGCGTAGCCTGTCTCAAGTCAGTACTTTTGAGGGTAGCTTCTGTGAAATCAGCATCAGTTAAGTCCGCATGGCGAAAGCTGGTACCGTCGATAGCTGCAAAGGCAATTGCCCCTCCCCGAATCCAAGCATTTTTCTCATCTCCCAGGATTGCTTCCCAGCCAATGTCAGCACTAAACAGCACGAGAGTGAACGCGACAGCGAAAGCAGCAGCGACAGCGAAATTGAAAGGTCCGGAGAAAGCGAAAGGTCCATTCCAAGCCATAGGGAAAGCGACAGCGAAAACTCCTATGAAAGCGAAAGCTCCAGCCAAAGCGACAGCGAAAGCTCCAGCCAAAGTGCCAGCGGCAGCGACAGTAAAAGCGAAAACAACAGCGAAAGCCAAAGCGAAAGCGACAGCGAAAACCACAGTGCAAGCTCCAGCAAAGGCGACAAATCCAGCGACAGCGAAAGCTCCAGCCAAAACCACTGCGAAAGCTCCAGCCAAAACCACTGCGAGAGCCAAAGCTCTGGGGACAGCGACGGCGAAAACGACAGTGAAAACGAAAATTACAGCAACAGCGACAGCAACAGCAACAGCAACAGCGACAGCGACAACTCCATCTTCAGTGACAGCGAAAGCGAAAACCAAAGCTCCAGCCAACGCTCCAGGCACAGCGACAGCGACTAAACCTTTGCGGAGGATGACGAAAAACAAAACGACCAGCATGATTAAACTCACCCAGCCAGCCAGAATGTATTCGGGACGCCTGTTATCAAAAATGAATATGACAAAACCACTAGCGAATCCTGAAAAAATTCCGGATATCCCTGCCAGTATCCATAAGCCGATAACCAAAACTGTTGCCCAAAAAGGTTGTAGTCCCGCCTTAGCACCGCTAAAGTTCGTACCCGTCAACGTAGCATTGGTAAAATTTGTCCTTCGGATATCCGCTTCACTAAAATCTGCCCCAGAGAGGTCTTGTCCTTGAAAGAATTGACCGTTCAAGTTTGCGCCTCTGAAATCACGTCTTCCGGTGGCGTATTGGTTTAAAACTTCACTGATTATCATGGGTCAAGGAACGGGTAATTTTGTTATTTGTCATTCGTTTATGTTATTGGTGATACCTGAAGAGCGCTTGTAGGGGCGACCTGATGGCATATAGCACTACGAAGATACGTTAGGACATTACCCTGTTGCCTGTTGCCTTTTCACTCAATGTTATTGTCCTAACCTCAATGCGTAGTGCTATAAATATTCATACCTCATCCCGTAATTTCCAATACCATCGCCAAAACCGAGACGGTAACCAAAAGGGATGTAACCCAGAATACCCAGACACCGTTTCATTTAACACCCTCCTACGCCAAACTTGCCACATCAGCAATAACCAGAGAATCTCACCCACTCGTCGCCCTCGCAAATAGGCGCTAAATTCCCCTTTAATCAGTTGCAGGGGTAATTGCGGTTGCCATCGTCCTTCAGCTTCTAAAATACCCGAATTTAACCAATATCCTACCTCAGACCATAACTCATTGAAACACCACGCCGTTAACGGCACTCCCATCCCCCGTTTTTCCCGCCACACCACCTCTGACGGTAACCAAGATTCCACTGCACGTTTGAGGATATATTTTTCACAAGCACCCCGCAGGTAGAACTCCCCCGGTACCTGAAATGTCCACTCGGATAACGGAATGTCACAAAAGGGCGATCGCACCCACAATCCATGAGAGAATGCTAAGTTAGTCGCCCGTGGATGGATGTTTTGAGCGCCTTTTAACATTAACGTCGCCCGACGCAATCGGTCTAATAGGGTAGTGGTAAACTGAGCATCTAACGCTTCGGCTAACCATTGTTCTGGGTGTACCGATAACGCCTGGTTTACCTGATGCTGAAATACTCGCTCCTCATATCCCCAGAGACGGTGAAAGGTTCGCAAATACTGTTGGCTAAAATTGCTATGTCCGCCAGGATGTTCTTGATGATAAACCCCGGCGGCAATTAGCGGTTTATTTGTCCATCCAGCAAAAAGTTGGTCGCCCCCTTCCCCATTAAAAATCACTTTTGTCTCTTGACTGGCGGCTTGACACAACAGATATAAAGGAACCGTTACCCCATCGCCAAAAGGTAAATCTAACGCCGTCGCTGTCGCTTGAATCGCTTGCTTAATTCGCCGGGGTGTGGCATCAACTTTAACTAGAGGAATATGCAGATAGTCAGCCACCTGTTCCGCATAGGGTACTTCTGAGACACCCGCTAACCCAAAATCTAAGGTATATGCCTTAACCTTAACTCCCGCTTGCACTAATAATGCCGCTATTGTAGATGAATCTAACCCGCCAGAGAGAAAAACGCCAACAGGTTCACTGGGCAAATTTTCCAGTTGTCGATGAACGGCATTTTTTAACAGGCTTTGCAGTTGAGATACGGCTTCGTCTTCATCGTGAATCAGTACAGAGGCAGATTGCCATTGATAATAACGGTGAGTGCTATGGGTTAAGTCTTGTTCAGAGGTAATTTGCCAGGTTTCTAGGGTTCCAGCCGCTACGGAAAAAATAGTAGATACTGGCGTCAACGGTGTGGGAACATAAGAAAAACAGCTATAGCCATACAACCCATGATGATTCACCTCAACTGTTTTTAGTAGGGGTAATAATAGCTGTAATTGAGACGCAAACCAGATAATATTTGCCTGTTTTGTCCAATAAAGCGGCACACGTCCAAAGGGTTCGCGTCCTAAAGTTAGATAATTATTTTCTACCTTAACCCAAGCATCAGCTGAGTCGTGAAAACCAGAAGCGGACAACGCGGCGATGATACCGTCTTCATTTGTGAAGGAATTAGTCGGATTACTGCCAATATAACCAACACACCAATTTAACCTACCCTTTACAGGGACTTTGTTAAGGTGATATTTCAATCGTGTTGAGGTTTCTAAACCTGTCGCGGCAACGAGAATTTTGGTTAACGTCGCTTCCAGTTTATCGGGTGAATCTATACCCCAATAGCCGATAAATTGATAGGGATTACTCACAATAATTGAATCTTGAATTAATTTAAGTACAATAGCACTGAAATACGCACTTTAATATATCGTAGTGGTGTGTCACACTTAAGCAAAATGAATTAGAATTCCATCCAGAAACTGTAGGGGCGCAGTGACGTGCATTGGTGTCAACTTAAGCTAAAAAAGAAAGCAATACCTTGATCTGATCCCACCCTAACCCTCCCCTTATCAAGGGGAGGGAACATTTCCCCCCTACCCCCCTCGTTCCTCCCTTTGAATCCCCCTCTTCCCTTTGAAAGGGGGAAGCCAGCAGATGCTTCGCTTTTTGTTGCACGGGGGATTAAGGGGGGTTATTTTTAAGGCAGCGAGATTCTTTCGTCTCACTTAGCTTGCGTTTCCTCTTAAGTTGACGCGGATGAGTGACGTGCGCCCGATTCAATGGTCACATCTATACCCAATCTACCGTTCAAGTTACTGATCTACCCGTGAGCTTTATGGCGAAGACAGCGCAACTACAAACCCTATAGTATAAAATAAAAATTATTGACTCAATTTGCAACCCTCTGATGGATAAAAAAATCAAGAAGAAAAATTTTTATAGTTTTAACAAAACTCAGGCATTTAAGCAAATTAACCTCATCGATCTAATCCCTTGGCAGATTGAGTTTCAGCCAATTAAACCTAGCGATTTTTTTCAACAACGGTGGGCAAGGTTACAACGTTTTGACTTGGAAAGCCATGAAGAATCCAAGAAGCTTATTATTGATGCCCTTTGCGAGGAAGCACTTGAAGGACTGGGTCGGCTAAAAATTTGGAAAGGGGCTAGTTTAGAAGGGAATACAACAAGCGGTAATGTTGATTATTTAATTGCTGAACGTAAACGCTATTTAGAAACGCCATTTTTATGTATCGTCGAAGCCAAAAAGGATGACTTTGAACAAGGATTGGCTCAATGTTTGGTCGAAATGCAAGCCTGTCAATGGCAAAATTGCCGAATCGGTAAGGATATTGATGTTTTGGGAGTGGTGACGAACGGCGATGGCTGGCGGTTTTATAAGCTGACATCTCAAGGCAGTGTTTATGAAACGTTACTCTATGGTATTGCTCATCTTGAAGAAATTTTAGGCTTGCTTCATTTCGTCTTTAAGTTAGGTGAACAAACGTTGAGCGATGTTTAAGAAAACACCTGAATTGTAATGGCACTAAAATCAATACTTTTGGCTCGCTGAAATCTTTAGATATACCGTAGGCGGGGCAATGCCCCACCAGGTTTAAGCAGCGTGCTATTTACCTTAATTTAGAAGAATTAAACCAGTTGTTATTTTGTCGGATATTGGCAACCCAACACGATAATAGGCTCGCATCCCTGACTAGGAACCGTTAAGATAGTGGAAGAGATTTTATCAATAACTCTCGTTAGAAAATGACTCAGTTACCCCGCCAAACTGACCCCCCACTTCCCCCGTGGCAAACTTTGCCAACGATGTATGATTTACCTAGCGAAAATCCGGAGGAACCTGGTTTGCCTGATGAGTTCCATTTTTTGCAGCCGTTGTTACTGTATTTGACGTTTTCACCGACTAATTGGTATCCAGAACGAGTGTTTAGTGCTTGTGATTTGAATCTCTATTATGACCCGACTCATCCCAACTGGTATAAACGTCCGGATTGGTTCGGCGTTGTGGGTGTACCCAGGCTTTATCAGGAACGCGATATGCGTTTGAGTTATGTGTGTTGGCAAGAACGGGTGAATCCGTTTATTGTGGTGGAGTTATTGTCACCAGGTACGGAAGATGAAGATTTAGGTCAAACTGAAAGCGAATTAGGACACCCGCTGACAAAGTGGCGAGTTTATGAAGAGATTCTGCGGATTCCTTACTATGTGATTTTTAGTCGCTATACGAATGAATGGCAAGCTTTTCATCTGGTTGGGGGTCATTATGAATCCGTAGACTTGACTCAAGGATGTTTATCTGTACCGGAGTTAGGATTAAGTTTAGGCGTATGGCAAGGTAATTTTCGCGGGTTTAACCGACTGTGGCTACGGTGGATGACACTGGAGGGAACTTGGATTCCTTTACCCACTGAAGAAACAGAGGTGGCGAGACAAGAAACGGAAGCCGCCAGACAAGAAAGTGAAGTCGCCAGACAAGAAGCTGAAATAGCCAGACAAGAAACAGAAGCCGCCAGACAAGAAACAGAAATGGCGAAACAGGAAGCTGAAACGGCTAAACGACGGGTTCAAGAATTAGCCGCACGATTACGAGAGTTAGGTATTGAGCCCGATGATTTGGGAAATAGCGAATAGTGCCGATTATTTAACTGTAAACGATGATTGGTCGAGTGCGCGATCGCCTACTCTCATCCGCACTTGCCAATCCCCCAGGGTTGCAGTAGAACCCAAGGTATGACGACAATAGGTAGACCAAACCTCTCGGTCAATTTTACTGGTTTGATAACGATTCTGATGCACGATTTGACCATTAGGGTTAATCCAATCACACTGTAAGGAAAGCTTTTGTCCCACAGGTGCGTCTTGTAAGGTAACGCGGTAGACTATCTCTTGGCGATTAATCTCCAATATCGGTTCACAGGTTTTGGGATTTGAGGTTATGCAACTTCCAGAAGCAGACACTGCCGCGATCGCACGGTGACGATTTACAATGAATACCGTAGAAGCCGCGATCGCACTCACTATCGCCACCCCTACTCCTATCCCAATCCAGCGATTCCGTTTTTGTTGAACGGCTAACGCTTGACGACGACGTAGCTGGATTAGCGCTTCATCCAGCAACTCTGGTGGTAGATTCAATTCCTGCAAAATCTGTTGAACTTGTTGACGGTCAATTTCAGCCTCGTGGCGTCTGGCTAATTGATCCACCTCAGCAACGAGTTGCGTTAACTGATCTTGAGTAAGTCGTTCATCAGTCACAATTGATTACTTCTAAACCAGAAGCTTGAGACTATCTACTTTCTCTTTAACATAAAACCTCTTTTGCGTCAAGGTTAGCGCTGTAACCCAGACTCCGCCATTCATACTGAGTTGCGCTCAAACGTAGTAGATAGGAAGAGCAGGGGGAGCAGGGGAAGCAGGGGAAGCAGGGGGAGAATTCAAAGCCTCTCTCCTTGTAGGAGAGAGGTTTGGAGAGAGGTTTTCCAGATCCCGTGAAAAGTAAGAACAAACCACACCCCCAATGACAAATGACGTAGCTTGCTTCTCAAGGACAGCGAGTTCTCCGCCGTTAACTTTAATTGTCCCCACCTACTTACTTATTCAATATCAATTTGACGAGGGGGGGTTATGGGTTCCTCTTTCAGGGTTTTCTGACCCGTTCGGGCATAGAATTTATATTGTTCTAGAATGATTTTTGCCAGTTCAGAGAGGGGAATTTCGTGTCCCTCCAGTTTACGTTTCAGGTAATATTTGAGAGACTCGATATAAGCTAAACCCAGCGCCAAGGTTAACGCGGCGGCGGTAGAGGCGGAAATGGCACCACCTACAATTGTCCCAGCACCCGGTATCATTTTAAGTAAATTCGCCGCGATCGATCTGCCAACGGTTGCCACACCACCCACTCCAACAATGGTTGAGAGTACGGTGCTGGTAAAAGCGCGATCAAAGGGTAAGCCAAAGATAGCCGTGATATTTGCTAGCATCACGGTTTGCATGGTAACTAATATTGGTGCATCAGAAAAAGGAATCGGAGACGCGCCGACTAATGCAGAACCCGCCACATATCCGGTCACATATTTAAACGCTTCCCCGGCTTTTAAGGTAATATTGCGACTCTGTTCTCTCAGAAATGCCTTACGTGCTTCAGTAGACAAAAGATTAGCCGTGACTTCGACCAGATGGTCTAAACCATGGGCTTTAATTGTATACTCATCATCGATGGGTTTAGGTTGAGCAAGAACCGCAACAATTTGAGAAACGGGTAAATTTTTGCTATCTAAAAAGACTTGAAACTCGCTGCGCTTTCGGGTTAAGGTTTGGGTTAAGACTAAAATAATCGGTACATCTTGCAAGTTGAGCATCTTCAGCCATGCTTCCTCGACTTCATCAAACCGTCCCGCCTCATGTTCTAAACAGTACCAAATCACATGAATATGCTCTGGGGCGGCTTGTAACCGTTGCGTGTCGATAAGTTCCGCGACATCTAAGCGCACCTGTTGAATCTGTTCGGGATTGAGTTCAAGTCCAGGGGTATCATAAACCGTTATCGGACAGCCTTTTTTCCGGTAGCGTCGGATAGTTTGGGTTACTGGGTAGCCCACCCCAGTTTCGGCTAAACGAGATTGGAAAATCGCATTAATCAGCGTACTTTTGCCCACACCTGTTTTGCCAATGACCAATACATTACACTGTCCCGTGTCCTTTCCGGCATCTTCGTAGGCTTCGCTCATTTTGTCCAAAAGCTGATCAACTGAAAAATCCTCTGCCATTCCCAGTCATTCCTTGGTCGTTTGATCTGATAGAGCCACGCTATCCACTGTTTTCTTAGTGTATCAAGTTGTGCGATCGCGCTCCTTACTTATAGCAGTAAACACATTGATTAGGACTTTCGGCACCATTGTAGAGACGCGCCATGGCGCGTCTCTACATAAATGATGTGTCCTAACCGCTATGGCGGTTGCTATATCTATAGCACTACGCACTCTAGTTAGGACATAAAAGAAAAATTCAAATCGCTTTGACCCTGAGCGACTTGTACCGAGCATGTTACTGAGCGAAGCTGAAGTAAGCCGAAGTAAGCCGAGGTGTTGCCTATTCCCTATTCCCTAGCGCGTAGCGCTATACAATAGAGCTTATGGATAGGGAGAGACTACGCGATGACAACGGTAACCAGCAAGCCTAAAATTACCTGGGAGAAGCTACCGGATGATTTTCCCTTACCCGATGAGCCAGTGGATAATATTAATCAGCCAACATTAGCCGCCGCATTGAGCGAAAGTTTAGAAGTGACAGGGCGATTGCGAGAAACGATGCTAGTCGCCACGAATTACGGTGTTTGCGCCCGGTTAGATGGCAAGATTGTGGTAAAAGCTCCTGATTGGATGTATGTCCCTCGGATTCAGGTATCGCCAGAAAACGTGCGTCGTAGTTATACGCCTCACCTGCAAGGAGATAGTCCAGGGATTGTGATGGAGTTTCTCTCAGAGACAGAAGGGAGTGAATATTCCATCAAACCCACCTATCCTCCGGGAAAATTTTCGTGAAATGGTTCTGGTGTCTTTCTCTCCTTGGAGGTATGATTAGGGATATTTTCTTCCAACAATCCCACACAGGCTATTGGCGGGATAGGGAGGCACTCAAAAGACCAACTATTGATTGGGGAAGCGTCTGGCTATGTCTTTTCGAGAACCCATCCGCAAAAAAAATTTCTCACCGTTGAGTCGCACGTCCGCGTCCAATCCGTTGCAGCGACGCCGTTTCAAAGTCCCCAAGCCGCGGAAACCTGTTGTGAAAAGGTCGCCTGAAGAACAAAAGGCGTTTTTGCAACAGAAACTAGAACAGTCAGCCTTTGTCGGCTACAACGGTCTTAATGTCCCAGTTAATGTACCCCAAACCCCACCTCCCCAACCTGTTCAGAAACAACCAGCCAGTGAAGAATTAGACAGTAACAGCAAGCAGCCAGAAGAACCAGAGATTGAAACAACTTCCGAAGAGGAAGAGGAGACAGTTCAGCCAAAGGAACTGTCCACCTCCGCATCACCCAATCCAGAGTCTCCTAACACAGAGGAAAAGGAAGAAGATGTCACTCCTAATCAGCAATCTGAAGCAGAAAGTACACACCCACAATCTCAAAAGCCGGATTTACAGGCTCAAAAGGAAAAAGCATCCCGTTTGAGTTCCAACTGGCTCAAGGTTCCGGTTAATACTCCAGGTTCACCGCCATCTCCAGTGCAGAGGACGCTTTCCACAAGCGGATTAGAGCATCAGTATCAACCCCAGATAGGACAAAGAGCTAATTCTGTATTGAATGGGTTGAATCAGTTTAAGGCTCAACAATTGTCTCAGGATTATTCTGTCCAACGTCAGGATAGTTCTGGCGAAAGTCCACTAGAAGAACCGGAAGAAAAACAACCCGAATCGCTTCATAATCAGCAACTTGCCAGTTCTCCACCCGATAACCCAGAGGATAATACAGCTTCCGGTTCAAATAGCACTCTGTCGAATCTTCAATTCAAAAACAACAAGGAACAGAAACGTCCTCAAAAGCTAGTACAGTCTGATGGAGCGATTCAGGCGAAATGTAGTGAATGTGAAAAACAAGAGGAAAAAGACGAATCTGTTCAGACTAAACTAACCGTTGGTGAACCAGGGGATAAATACGAACAAGAAGCAGATACCATGGCGGCGAAAGTCATGGCAATGCCAGACTCTACTCTATCTCAGTCTGTTCAGCGCCAAACCGAAGCCGATAAACCCCCTCTGGCTAAATCGATTAGTTCCTTAGTCCAACGCTCCGCCTCAGATACCAGCCAAGCCAGTCCCAGTATAGAAAATCGTCTCGCTAGTTCTCAGGGTGGAGGGAATTCTTTACCTGAGAATGTGCGTAGTTTCATGGAGCCTCGCTTCGGTGCTGATTTTAGTGCGGTGCGAGTGCATACCGACTCCACAGCCGTGCAGATGAATAAGGAGTTGGGAGCGCAAGCGTTTGCCCATGGCAGTAATATTTACTATGGTGCAGGGAAATCTCCCAATGTTGATGAGTTAACCGCACATGAGTTAACCCACACCATCCAGCAGGGTGCAGCTAAAACTCTCCAGGAAAAACCACTAACTAGCCTACGCTCTAATAAACAATCTATCCAAACTAAAATTAATCCTGCCCAATCTGCCAATTCAATATCGACATCAGCCGTACAAGTTCAAAAAAATTCGCAACAGCAGCCGTTTAATAATAAAGACCTGGGTACATCTATCCAGATGAAGTGTGCAACCTGTGCCGAAAACGAGCAAAAAGAGGAGCAAATCCAACGGAAGTCTCTTGCTGAAAACATTACTCCCAAGGACAACAAAGCCGTTCAGAAATGGGGTTGGGATGATTTCACAAATACCTTAGGTGCAGGTGCAAAATGGGCGGGAGATACAGTGAGTTCGGGCGCTCAATGGGTTGGGGATAAGGTTGGAGACGCTGCTTCGATGGGCAAAGATGCCTTTGCTGCATTGGTTGCCAGAGTTGCTCCAGGTTTGGCTAATTTGATACGTCAGGGTCCAGTTGGGATACTGAGCGAAAAAATTAAGGAGGGGGTTAAAGGTTGGTTGTCTGGGGTGATGGCGAACGTCGATATCGGTAGCGTCATCGCTGGACTCAAGAGCAGCTTTGCTGGAGTTTTTGCCACGATTCAGGGATTGGGCAAAGGTGACCCAGCCTCATGTAAAGCATTTGCAAACAGCATAAAGTCGCTGCAAGAATTGGGTCAAGCCTTTATGGACAACCCAGTTATCAAACAACTCCAGACGGCTTTTACTACGGTTAGCGGTACATTCAAAAAAGTTACAGATTTGGTCATTGCTCCAGCCTTTGACACGCTGATGAATGTGGCAGGTGGTGTGTTTAACGCTGTTAAGGGACTGGCAACGACTATCTGGGAGTGGGGGGCTCCTGTGCGAAATACCCTGGGTGCAGCATGGGATTGGGTGAAGCAGCAACTCGGTTTCGGTGGCGATGGCGAGGGTGGCATTCTGGAGTGGTTGAAGACCAAAGCTTCAGAAGTGTGGGAGCAAATTAAGGTGACATTTGCTCCAGTTATCGAACCCCTGAAAAAAGTGGGTACGGTGTTGCTCGCTTTCTCCCCTGTGGGGATAATTGCCGCGATTGTCAAGTTCGTACCCCAATTGGTGCAGTCTGTGCAATGGCTTTGGGCGCACAAGGATGACCCAAATATTGTCAAAAGTGCCCACGAACAAATGGGCAATACGATTTTGCCCCAACTCTTAAGTGCGGTACAGGGTTTCAGTCAGGCGGTGCAGTCCACGGTTACCAGTTTGGTGAACCAAGCTGTGCAACTGAGCGAAGCCGTGCTGGGATTATTGGGAGCGGTGACTGGAGTACCCTTGTTAAGTGCGGCGCAGTCTCTAGTACAGGCTGTGTCGGATGGTGTCAAAGAGCTAGTAACTTGGGGGCAGCAATCATTCCAAGCTGCTGCTCAAGCTGTACAGGAAGCCTTCGTCAAAATCAAGGCAAAAATCGAACCTTACGCTGGGGTTCTCAGTTCTCTGGCGCTAGCTATTGTTAATCCGGCGATGATTCCGGTTATCTTAGCGGGTTCCGCTTGGCGGATGCTGGATGACTGCTATAAACTGCCCATCATTGATTTCTTGCTGGATGTCGTTATCGGTTTGTTAGAAGCTGCGCCATCCTTACCGATGTTTGGGCTATTGTGGCCCATGCTCAAGGCGGGTGTGCTTGGTTTTCTTAAGGGTGTGAAGGGGCAAAAAACAGATAGCGAAACTGGTATCAATCCCAAGGTGGCGATTACCAACAAGCTGGCAACAATTATCAGCGGTGGTAGCCCTGCGTTTATCCTGGGATTTGTTAAGGGTTTACTGAAGGGCATTTGGGAAGGGCTGACTGACCCATTCGTTCTGATGTATGAAGGGATTAAGGGGTTAGGTAATCTGATTAGCTGGCTCAACGATACGGCGAATCAGGCGCTGAGTCCTCAACCTGCTGCTCAGTCAACCGCCACAGATCAAACCGCAGCAGCTTCATCTGATGCAGGTGTGGATAAAGTAGCAATTGGTCAAACATTGCAACAGATGGGAACAGAACTGCAACCCCCAGCCGAACAAGTAACAGGAGGCTTCATGCCTGCGGTGCAAGAGGCATTCAGCGGCGGTGAGGGTTTGACCTTTGAGGGGTTAATGCAGAAGCTGGGTGACGCTTGGGCGGCTGTGGAGTCAGCGATTACCAATGCTGGAGGTCAACTTGCCCAGAAAGTCTGTGAATTCATGATGCAGGATACTGCTGAAGGGCAGATGGGTGAAACCGTTGGTTGGTTAGCGGGAACTATCGCCTTTGAGGTAGCTTTGGGTATTCTGACAGCGGGTTCCGTGACAGCGGCGAAGGGTGCGATGAAGGTACTCAAAATCTTCGCTAAGGTTCTTGACTGGACAGGTGAGGCGTTGGGGTTGGCGTTCAAAGGTTTGGCGAAGTTGGGTGGTTTTGTTCTCGATATTGTTAAGGGTATCGGCAAGCTTTTGAGTAATGCTGGTGGTGCGGCTAAGTCAGTTCTGGATGCTCTAGGTGAGATTGGGCAAAAACTGATTTCCTTTGCTGATGAACTGCTTGGCAGAGCGGCTAAAGGAGCAGCTGGTGAGGTCGTTGAAGAAGGGGCTGAAAAAGCTGCTAAGGAGACGGCTGAGGCTGGCGCTGAAAAAGCGACTAAAGAGGCAACTGAGGCTGGAGCCGGACGTAGTGCAAAGGTGGGAGAACCAACTATCGAAGCCGAGACTACTGTGCCGACGAAGGTCGGCGATGTCGATCATGAGGTCAAACCTCGACGGATTGGCGACAAGATAGAACTCTGGGTTTGTAGCAAGGCGTGTGAGGCTGCTACAACAAAAATAGACAACATCCTTGGGGAACTTAATACTTTACCCAAGACTGAACAAGTCCAACAGCTGAAGGATGAACTCGAACAACTAAAGCATCAGATTGATGAAATAGAGCCTATCCTTAGCACAGGCAAGAAACCAGACGAAGAGGGTTTTGTAGCGCATCAAGAGGTTTTTGAGAAGTGCGCACATATTTCTGAGAAGTTTCGAGAGCTAGGAAATCGATATCGGAGTTTGGGGGGAGCATTAGATGAACCAAGTCTGATTAAGGAAGGTGATGATTTGGTTCCTGTTGATTTGAATAAACATTTAGGAGACTCAGGATTAGATATAGGTGAACGTCAAATATTTGACGCTACAGATTGGAGAAAGCAATTTAATACCTCAAACATTAATCCCATTACAGAGATAATATATGTTCTTCGTGATGCAAAATCTGGCGCGATTATCAAATCAGGGAAAACAACAGGTAGGAGTTATATAGACAGATTTAACCGTTATCGAAGGGCAGCGGAAAAGCTTGACCTGAAGCTTCAGCTAGAGGTTACGTCAGTTAGCAATCTGGGAACCAATAAGATCCAGTATTATGAACAGCGCCTAAACAGAGGATTAGAAAGTGAGGGACACCTTCTGCCCTGGGACAACTTTAGTACAAGGCTTGACCGTGACGGACCCGCTGTGCCCTTTGATGACTTATCATCAGAGAATCCTAAATATAAAACACACGAGTGGAATAATGAAGAAGGTTATCTAGTCGAGAAGGGTAGTGGTGATGTATCTAGGACATCCACAAAGGTATCTGCAAGGGACATAAAAAGAAAACAACAGCTAATAGCCACACTCACTGAGCTAAATGGAAATGTTAAAAAAACCGCCGAGAAATTTAACATAAATCCATCAACAGTGTATAGATGGCTAAGAGAATATGAGCTTAAAATTGAGGACTTCAGATAGCGATGAACAGTTGTTTGTCAAGTTTCTCTCAAAATTTTCCAGGATATGATTTTTTCACAAAAGTTCATCTGCTTATGCTTAAACAATTTACACCTGAAAACATACCTGATGGATTTTGGGAGGCAATCGCTCTGGCAAGAAATGACTATGAGCAGTTTGTTGAGCTGTTGCAAAAAATGAACCGTGGGACACTTATTAGGTTCTGTTGGAATTATGAAGAAGCTGCAGCTTATTTTAAAGCCGAACCTTATCTGAACTATGTCGATCCCGCTCTCTCAGAAGACGGTATTGATGACTTGTGTAAATCGATTGTAGGTAAGGGCAAAGATTACTACATCCAGGTTGTTAAAAATCCGAAACTAATGCCCTCTGATATAGATTTATCCGATCCGGCGCTGAGGATTCTAAGCGAAGCCATCCTAGAGTATAATAAGCGCTATGATGAACCAGTACCATATCGTGGTGACAGCTTTGCGTGATTCTGCAATATTATTTAGGAAAGTTATATGACACTGCGGCAATCTCACAGACAACATAAAATGAAGTTCAGCCAAGGGCGGTCACTTCTTTTAAAGTTGTAGCAAAACAAGCCCCATTTCACCCCAGTTAGTGAAGGAAAAAGTGATTGCTACATAAAGATTCAATTACCTGCATATGTAGTAAAGTTCATTAGACCTCTCCACAATAAAAATTAGGAGTGCAAGCGCTCACCTGTAAGTTGGATTGAAGCATGAAGCCTAACAACTCCAAGGATAATTATATCCGAATTGCTTGCATAGCTACATAGTAGGACAGCACAGAAGTCATAGAGTAGGTGCTAGTAGGAGAAAACTGCATGGAAGTAAAGACTGAACATTGCCACTGGGACAGCGAACTGACACTATATGTTAGCGAAGCTCTTCCAAAGGATACTAGTTCAGAATTCCCCTTAACCGTCCGCGCCGTAACTCTAACCTTGACTAAGCTGGACAACGAAGCTATTGAGTGTCGTCTCACCTTCCATATAAACCCTGAACTCTACCAACGCATTGAAACTGAAAGATTATTCAATCTCACCCCAGAAATGCGAAGCCCCCTTGAGGCTTTGGAGTTTCTACCCGAACCAGACATCAAGCTCGAAACCACTCTAAAACCCGATTGGCTGTCCCACCTAACAGAACACGCCGCCAACGTTGATGAGGCTGCAACGTATATCTTGAATCTCAGCCAAGAGCAGCCGGACAGCCCTTTATTGTCCACCGAGAACTGGTTACTCCTCTCAGCCAAACAACCCCAGGAGTCAGGTGAGAGAGGTTACCGTACCCTGTGGGACTACATTAGTCCAACCCTTCTTGCCCAAGCCGCCACGTCGGATTCAAACGACGCAATTTCTGACGCTCTGATCAACTTCTTCCAAGACTGGACTGGGGGTAATTTATCAGGGGTGACTGAAAAAGCCACTTCCCAGATGCTTGAGGCAAGCACCAATTTCCTCAAGAAACTGGACAATTTCAATCTGGATAAGCTGGTTCAGGAATTAGAAGCCGCTTTCAAAGCTACTCCTATAAATAAATCTATTTTTGAGCAAATCGCCAATTTTTTCACCGCAGATGACTGGACTTATACAAAAATTCAGGGTGAACCAACATTGCACCTCGCTTTCCAAGGTAAAAACGGTACATGGACTTGCTATGCTAACGCCAGAGAAGAAGAACAACAAGTAGTTTTTTACTCCATTTGTCCCATTAAAGTGCCAAAGACAAAGCGTCGGGCTTTAGGCGAATTTATCGCCCGTGCCAATTATGGCATGATTATTGGTAATTTTGAATTAGATTTTACCGACGGAGAAATCCGCTACAAAACCAGTATTGATATGGAAGGTTCAACCCTCACATTTCCACTGATCAAACGCTTAGTTTATACCAATGTGATGATGATGGATGACTATTTACCCGGAATTACCTCTGTGATTAAGGGTGAGGCTTCCCCAGAAGAGGCGATCGCACAGATAGAAACTCAGATTAACTAAGGGGAGCAAGATGCTCCCACTACGCACCATTATTTAATCCGTTCCATCTCCTTAACCGCTGGTGCTTGGAGAATTTGTCCATCACAACTAAAGCGGGAACCATGACAGGGACAATCCCAACTCTTCTCAGCGCTATTCCAATCGACGATACAGCCTAAGTGAGGACAAACGGCGGAAACCGCATGAATTGAACCCTTTTCATCTCGATACGCGGCGACTTTGTTTCCATCAATGGTGAGCAGTTTCCCTTCCCCTTTGCTAACATCAGCGAAAGAGGACTCATCTAACCCCTTCAAGCGATCGCCAATCCAATGCTTACCCACGTCCAGATTCTCTTTAATCGAGGTTTCCGAGATAAACGGAGTGGCGCGAGTGGCGTCATACAGATCCGCCCAGGGATTGGATCGTCCTAAAATCAAGTCAGATAGAATCATCCCCGATAGGGTACTCTTGGTCATACCCCAGAGACTAAATCCCGTGGCGACATAAATATGATTGTTAACTGGGGTTAATTTACCAATGTAGGGTAACTTGTCGAAGGATACCATATCCTGGGTTGACCAGCGATACTCGAACTTATCGATGCCAAACTGGGTGCGACCATAGTCTTCTAAGCGCAGATATCGTTCCTCTGTCTGGGTAACTGTACCCGTTTTATGACTTTCACCACCAATCAGTAAGAGTACACCGTCATTGTAGGGCGTTGTCCGCAGCGATCGATAATGTTCACCGACGCTAATAAACATACCATCGGGTGCTTTGGCTGGATCAATCGAAGCGGCGACAATATAAGAACGTTTCGGATAGGTTTTAGCAAAAAACAGCCCTTGATCCAGAATGGGTACATTTGTGGTGACAATTACATCTTTGGCTTTGAGTACCCCCCGGGTTGTTTGAACTTGACAAGGGCTATCTTCATCAACGGTTTCTACTCGCGTATCATCAAACAAATAGCTGCCATTACCGGGAATGGTTTTCGCTAGATGCAGCAAATATTTCCGGGCGTGAAACTGGGCTTGATTTTCAAATTTAACCGCTCCGGCAATGGGAAAGGGGAGTGATGTCTCTTTGACAAAAGAGGCAGGAAGTCCTAATTTGATCGCCGCTTCTACTTCAGCTTCAATTTGACTCAACTGTTCTGGAGAATTGGCAAAGGTGTAGGCACTTTGACGGCTAAAATCACAATCAATCTGCTCCTCTTTAACCAGTTGAGCCACCTGCTCAATTGCCGCCTGATTGGACTCTCCATAAAGGCGGGCTTTGTCTTCTCCCAATTGCTGAATAAGATCGGCATAGATTAACTTGTGCAGCGATGTTATCTTTGCCGTTGTATGACCACTCACTCCCGTGGCAACTCGTTTCGACTCAATCACCGCAACGGTTTTACCCGCACGCTTTAACAGAGTCGCAGCGGTCAGTCCCGCGATTCCGGCACCAACAATCGCTACATCGACAACCAGGTTGTTGATAAAAGGAGAAAATGTAGACGTTGGCGTTGAATCAATCCAAAATGAAGCAGGTTTTCCAGCAATCAAAGTCATGGGTGTATAAAAATAGGCAGTATTGTTCTACTGTAATGGAGGAGTTGGACGCGCTTTCATCTATCTTTGGGAGGAACAATTTTCAAGGCGACTGTTGATACTCAATCTGGGTTGATCATCCAACATTAAAGTTTACGGTTAAGATTGGGGAATAAGAAGCAGGAAAAGAGAGGCGTGAGTCATTAGAGTTTTTAACTCAGTTTAAAAGCTAGAAAATTCATCAATCCTGCCAGAGACATAAGTGGTCGGACAAAAGAAAACAGCACTATACTAAGTTTTGTAAACAAGCCTCAAACCCTTACATAAACGTAGCTTGCTTCTCAAGGGAGCGAGTATGACAAATGACGAATGACAAATGACGAATGACAATCTTCACCATTCACGTTAATATATCCACCTACTTACAATGCTGACTTGTCCGCTTCCTACAACATCGGCGCACGGTATTGGTACGCCCTATTAACAAATAGTAAAATTACGCTTAGTGTGGGCAGGCAAAAGTTCCTCCCACACGCTGCGAACGCCAGTGACAAGCATAAGAATCCCCACTCAAATCGAAGATTCTGAGTGGGGTGCGTTTAATGGAGACGACGCAGACCTTGACATAGCCGCCGCGTTTGTCACCGGGCAAGGGGAGCATCGGCAGACCGCGACCCGTCTGGGATCAGCCGCCCATCACCGCCTGTGCGAGTCCAATGAAGAGCGGTATTCCCACGGCAAGCGCAATCGGCGTGCCTACGGCTGTGGACGAGCCGATGTAGGCGGAGGGATTGGCTGACGGGATACCGGCGCGTAAAGTGGGCGGTCCTGAGATGTCTGAACTGGAGGCGGCGATGACAGCCAGAAGCACGACGCCGCCAGCGCTGAATCCCGTGGCGTAGTGGGCAATCATACCGAGACCGAAGGCTATGAACCCATGCAGAAGCGGCGCCACAAAGGCATATAGGGCGTACCACTGACCCACCTTGCGTAGCTCGCCAAGCCTTGCCGTAGCCTCCATACCCATTACCAGCATCAGTATTGAAAGCAGACCACGGAAGAGGGGATCGAAGAAGCTCTCATAGACACTTTCCGGCTGGGTTAGTATGCCTAGAGCGATGCCGAGCAGCAGTGCCGACAGGGCAGAACCCTGGAGGCTTTCCTGCACGATGGGCCATATTTTGACCCGCTCGGGTTCCTGGCTGGGATACCCCTGTGCGGTAATGCGCTGCTGGTTGCGATACTCCTGCCTAGTGGTGGGATACTCGCCTGCGGCAACCGGCTCCTTGCTGAGAGACTCCTCCTTGCTGAGAGACTCCTGATTTTTGAGAGACTTTTGCTTGCTGACATAAACGCTGGCTACGACGATCGCAGTCACGAGCGCTGGAATGTCCATGAAGGGATAGAGTGCGGCTGCCCAGGGTTCGTATGTTATACCTTCTGATTCCAGTACCGTTATGCCAGCGGCGAGGGTAGAGCCACTCACAGCACCGAACAAACCCGCTGTTGCAATGGCGTCCACGACTTTGACGCCCGGCAGCTTGGCTAACGTGTAGCGCCCGATGAACACGATAAGCATTCCCGTGATCACAGCGAACACTGCGGGCAACAGCATCTGCGCCAGATTGGCATTGCGGATCGCAATGCCGCCGCTCAGACCGACTTTGATGAGCAGCATGAAGACGATGAATTTATAGATCGCATCGGGAATTGCCAGTCGGCTATTGAGGGCGGCAACGACCATACCACCAATCAGAAAGCCAAGTGTCGGGGACTGCAACTTCCCCAGGAATAGCGTAAAGAAATCGGACAAAAAATCCATGTTGTAATTCCTCCTTAATCAGATATTCAGATATAAAGTTAAAACCCTTCAGGTTAAACGCCATCGTACTCATCCCCAAAGCCGCAAACCCGATGCAGACTTTGGGAAACACGACCAACCAGAGATGAAGATCTAGTCATTCCAATTTATTTCCATACCATACATAGATCTTTAGAGTCCATGAAGACGGACTTCGTTGTATTAGCCCCAGATTTCCAATCCGCTGGCGGTTGTTGCTGTTGGTTTCTACTTGGAACTACAATAGAGCCGGCTGCGGAAGCGCCGGCAGTGTAAGAGAAAGTTCCGATGAAACATGTGAGAGAAAATTGCCATGAATACCTCCTTCCATCTCCCCTGGCTGGGGGAGTGGTGATTGTGATAAGTGAAATCGGTTAAAAGTTGAAGAAAGCGGGGGTGCAGCGCTACACCTCCACAACACAAGTGTTACGCGAATACCTGTGCTACAGCACCTCCCATAGATCAAGATCTATTAAGGTCCCGAATCTCTATGAGCTTAAGTTTATCTTAAAATCTGCACAAATTTGCGATCGCTCTACATGGAAATGTTCAATTCAAATCATAAGTTTCCCTTCTAGTATCAGAAAACCCGTATAAATGAAGCCGAGGGTTCTGGGGGCGCTGGGGGCGCTGGGGGAGTTGTTGACGGCTCAAAAAACACCTACCCATCCACGCTACTGGCAAACTTGATACGCTCACCCATCTGCCAGTAGCGATCGACCTCTCCATCCTAATCGCCAGGTTATCGATTTATATTTATAGCAGTACCAAGACAGGTTAGGACATTCTGTACTGTTCCCTGTGACACACCGAGCGTGTTACCGAGCAGGTGTTGCCTGTTCCCTCTTGAGATCAACTGATGTCCTTTCCGTACCTCGTAATGCTATACAGCAGTTTGCTCTGCTATGCGGTACAATTGTCAATCCCCCTAAATCCCATAAGCAAAAAAAGCGAAGCATCCTTTGGTCTCCCCCTTTTTAAGGGGGACGGAAGGGGGATCTAATAGGGGGACGGGAGGGGGATCTAATAGGGGGACGGGAGGGGGATCTGAAGGGGGATTTTGATCTACTGTACTTTATTACAACGCAAAGCGCTGTATCTCTCCCCCTATCTCAAAAAGTCCGTAAAATGTCGCATTTTACCAAATAAGTGGGAACACTCTAGCTAAATCCAGTAGGATTTGTCCTGCACTTGATCACCGATAGGCTATGGCAAGACGTTCGCTCAAAGCATCTACAGAAGGTATCCAAAAAGCCAAACAAGCGTTCCTGCGTAAGGGATGGACACAGGAATACTTAGCCGGAGAAGTAGGTTTAGAAACTCGTCAGCCGATTTGGAAATTTTTTAAGGGGAAACCCGTTGATCATCACGTTTTTATCGAAATTTGCTTTCGCCTCGATCTTGATCTCGACGAAATAGCCGCGTTACCGTCAATGGCTAACCCCCATCCCAAGCCGAATGTTCAAACGATTGACAATGATATTAATACTCTCGTCAATCAAGTGCGACAAAAGCATCATGATAAACTGCACCATCAATGTGGAACCCTACGTCTATTAGATATTACCCGACCGATTGATTTAGATGAACTCTATGTCGATGTTAATATCCTCGAAGAAATTAGCAGTCAACGATGGCTCGATCTCAACGATCTACAAGGCGACAAATCAAAAGACTTTGATCGCTTGGGCTTAGGCAATGTTCGACTGGAAGGGCTTGCCGGACTCAAAGCCGTGGAACGATATGGCAAATTAATGGTATTAGGAAAACCTGGTGCCGGGAAAACCACATTTTTACAATATCTGGCGATTCAATGTAATACGGGTAAATTTAAACCCGAACAGGTTCCCATTTTTATCCGCCTGAAAAACTTTGCCGAGGATGCTTGTTGTGAAAATAATGGGAATCTTTTTAACTATATTACCCAAGAATTTGAGCGTTGCCAGGTGACAGCCCCAGAGCTGGAAACGGTTTTAAATCAAGGCAGAGCATTGCTCTTACTCGATGGCTTGGATGAAGTGCCAGATACCTGGAGTGATGCCGTCATTCGCCAGATTCGCCAGCTAGCCGACCACTATTATAAAAACCAGATTATTATTACCTGTCGGATTGCCGCCAAAGAATACCGATTTCCGGGCTTTACTGAGGTCGAATTGGCTGACTTCAAACGCCCTCAAATTGAACAGTTTGTCAGAAATTGGTTTATCGCCGTTGCCCGGAATAAACCTGCATCAGGATTAAAAAAAGCGGCGCTATTTCTGGAACAGTTAGAAAGTCCCGAAAATCAACCGATTCGAGAACTGGCAACGACGCCCGTCCTGTTAAATCTGAGTTGTTTAGTCTTTCAAACTAAAACAGAATTCCCCAAAAAACGCTGTGATCTCTACAAACAAGGACTTGATCTGCTACTGATTCGCTGGGATGAAGCCAGAGGGATTAAACGGGATGATATTTATCGTAATTTATCCTTGTCCCATAAGCTACAATTGCTGAGTCAGATAGCCGCCATAACGTTTGAGCAAGGGGATTACTTCTTTACCGAAAGCACCCTCGTCCATCTGATTGGTGACTATTTACAGCAACAGTTAGGCGATCGCCTGGATCTGGCTACTCTAGAATTAGATAGTGCGGCGGTGTTGAAATCCATTGAGGCACAGCATGGGTTATTAGTTGAACGGGCGAGGGGAATTTATTCGTTTTCTCATTTAACCTTTCAAGAGTATTTTACAGCAAGGGCAGTTGTCGCTGATGCTGAAACCTCTATTCCCCAGTTATTGTCCCATTTCACCGAAAAACGCTGGCGGGAAGTGATTTTACTCACTGCCCAGATGTTACCCCATGCTGATGGAATGATACAGTGCCTCAAGCAACAGATTGATGCTTTAGTTGTGGCAGAGGTAGAGAAGCCGCACAAAAACGAGCGATCGCCCGCCAAATTGTCCCCTGCTGAACCCACCGCCCAGACGTTACCAGGGCTACTTGATTGGGTGCGACAAAAATCCTTGACTGTCACCACCTCCTATAAATCGGCGGCTGTTCGGGCTTTTTACTTAACCCTTGCTTTACCCCCCAATCATCGACTCGCGGGTGACTCCACATTAGCCTTAGCCATTGATCCTAGACTCGCAGGTGAATTAGCTGGGGATATCGGATTAGATTTAGCCTTAACTCAAGCATTAGCCGTTGCGATCGCGCTGACTCCTGATCTGGTTGATGATCGACTCAATGCCTTACACCTTGCCCTTGAACTCGACTATCTAACCCAAGATACTCCACTTAGTACCGCACTCCGGCAATTGAAACAGCAGTTGCCTAACTGCCAAGACGATAAAGATAAGATTCAGCAGTGGTGGCGTCAGCATAGTCAAGAGTGGGTAGCGCAGTTGCGATCGGTAATGATTGACCATCGAAATATAGGGTATGAATGGCACTTGGGTGCGCTATGGCAAAAACGGTTTGATTCCTATGATTATGCCAATCGGTTAATCGTAGACTGTCTCAAGAGTAATTGTCAGCTCACAGCTACTGTAAGACAAGAGATTGAGACAACGTTATTATAGGGATTGCTGAAAGAGGTTGTCCAACACGCCCAATCACCCTGAGTCGATGGATAGGTGATATAGTCTAATCAGCAAAAATACTTAGTTAAACAAGAACCTATGACTTTTTTGCAACTTGCCGTCATTACCTGTCTCGCCTTTGTGTTGATCAAATTTACCGCCTCTGTCTTTGGCTATGGCAATAATCGCTTCTTGAATAGCTTGGTTACAGCCATCCTCGCTATTTTTGTCACCTTTGAACTGGTGAAGCTGCTACAGGCAGTCTTCATTAAACTAGGATAGGGCGGTTAGAACCGCATCTACACACACAAAACCTGCCTTCGCAGGTTTCTAAATTGTGATGTCCTCCTACAAGCTCCCCTACAGGTACAGTATAGGCGTCCTTTGTCGCCGTTTTAGACTGAAGTTCCCCTTTGACAAATGGCTACACTGTATGCCTATCTTGGCTTAGGGCGATTTCACTTTTGGCTTCACTGGGTACATATCAGGCTGACACCCAATAAATCTAAAGCCTTCTTCTGTACTGGAGTCGGT